>NZ_JBFTXJ020000014.1 GCF_041379945.2 Aneurinibacillus sp. REN35
CAGGCACCGACTCCAAAGCAGGCGGTCCGGACTATCTGCTTCAGTTCACACAGCCGAAACTCTCGTCTGAGATTCTATAGGGACAAATATAAGCGCAGGTAACGATGTGGGGCAGCAGGATATTTCTTAATCTTTCTGCCCCAACATATCATTTGGAAATGTTTAAGAAAGGATGAAAAACAATGGCGATGATGGAGTCAACAATGAAGAACTTCTTTCTCTTTCTTTCGCAAAATAAATCCATGAATCAGGCGGCGAAAAAGTGGGGTCTTCGTTTCGGTGCGAACCGATTTGTAGCGGGAGAAACGATTCGAGAAGCGATTGCCACCGTACGCGATTTGAACAGCAAGGGTCTTGTATGTACGCTTGATCACCTGGGAGAATTTGTGTTTAGCCGTGAAGAGGCGATTGAGTCAGCCGATTATTGCATCAAGACATTAGACGCCATCCACCAGGCAGGTGCAGACAGCAATCTGTCGCTTAAGTTAACGCAGCTTGGGCTAGATATTGATGTGAATCTCTGCCGGGACAATATGCGTCGTATTCTTGATACAGCAAAGAAATATGACAACTTTGTCCGTATTGATATGGAGGATTACGGCCACTGTCAGCAGACGCTTGACCTGCTTGCTGATCTACGTCGTGAGTATGATAATGTAGGAACAGTAATTCAGGCGTATCTCTATCGCACAGAGCAAGATATCAAAGATTTGAAAGGGCTTTCATTACGTTTGGTAAAAGGCGCGTATAAAGAATCACCAGAGGTTGCTTATCCTGATAAGGCCGATGTCGATGAAAACTATAAAAAGATTATCAAGATGCATCTGCTAGGCGGCAGCTATACAGCTGTTGCTTCCCATGATGACCAAATCATCGAGTATACGAAAAAGCTGGCTGCTGAGTATGCCATTCCAAGAGAACAGTTTGAATTTCAGATGTTGTATGGCATTCGTACTCAGTCGCAGATTGAGCTTGCAGAGCAGGGGTATAAAATGCGTGTCTACGTCCCGTATGGAAATGACTGGTATGGGTACTTCATGCGTCGTCTTGCCGAGCGTCCAGCCAATGTAGCCTTCGTAGTAAAAGGAATGGTTTCCAAGTAAAAAAGGATGTTTCGAAACAAAAAAATGTTTTAAAATAAAATAGCTTTTAAATAGATAAGCTTCAAAAAGACAAAATAAAGGGGGTTCAAATATGGAGATGCAATTGTTGATTTCCATTACCGTGTATATGGCAGGGATGCTGTTGATCGGTTATTATGCTTACAAACGCACGTCCGATCTATCCGATTACATGTTGGGCGGTCGTACGCTTGGTCCTGCTGTAACGGCGCTTAGTGCAGGTGCTTCTGACATGAGCGGCTGGCTCATGCTCGGTCTACCTGGTGCTATGTTCTCACAGGGCTTAAGCGCATCCTGGATTGTTATTGGCTTGACGCTCGGTGCGTATGCAAACTGGTTGTACGTAGCACCGCGTCTGCGAGCGTATACAGAGCGCGCCAACAATTCGATCACGATTCCAGAATTTTTAGAAAACCGCTTTGATGATAAATCAAAAGTTCTGCGTCTTGTATCAGGCCTTGTTATCATGATCTTTTTTACATTCTACGTTTCTTCTGGTCTGGTATCCGGTGCAGTCTTATTTGAAAACACATTTGGGCTTAGCTATCAGGCAGGCTTGTGGATCGTCGCAGGCGTTGTCGTAGCATATACTTTATTCGGCGGATTCCTTGCGGTAAGCTGGACTGACTTTGTACAAGGACTGATTATGGTGGTTGCTTTGATCCTGGTTCCGGCTGTAACGATTGCCAATGCAGGAGGGCTCGGTGATAGCTTCACAACGATCCGCCAGATTGACCCGGCGCTGATGGATCTGTTCAAAGGTACGACACTGCTTGGGATTATTTCATTGTTTGCCTGGGGCTTGGGCTATTTTGGACAACCTCATATTATTGTACGCTTTATGGCAATCTCGTCAGTTAAGGAAATCCCGAAGGCGCGTCGCATCGGTATGGGATGGATGATTTTTTCAGTAGTAGGTGCTATGTTTACTGGTTTTGTTGGCATCGCTTTCTTTGCAAACAAAGGTATGAAGCTGGCTGATCCTGAGACTGTATTTATGGAGTTAGGCCGCATTCTTTTCCATCCGCTTATTACGGGCTTCTTATTGGCTGCGATTCTGGCGGCTGTTATGAGTACAATCTCTTCTCAGCTTCTTGTTACTTCAAGCTCACTGACCGAAGATATCTATAAGACATTCTTCCGTCGTTCCGCTATGGACAAAGAACTGGTGATGATCGGTCGTCTATCTGTTCTCGTCGTAGCTCTGGTAGCTATGATGCTAGCTTTTAATAAAAACAATACGATTCTGGCACTTGTTGGCTATGCGTGGGCAGGATTCGGTGCTTCATTTGGCCCTGTGATTCTGCTTAGCCTATACTGGAAGCGAATGAATAAGTGGGGCGCTTTAGCGGGGATGGTCGCTGGGGCGGCGACTGTTATCATCTGGACACAATTCCCTGCCCTATCGAAAATGCTGTATGAAATGGTGCCTGGCTTTGCTGCCAGCTTGCTTGCCATCGTAGTGGTAAGTTTGGCTACCGCTAAGCCTTCTGCGCAATTGGAGAAACAATTTGAAGAGTTTACCGAAACGGCGTAACGATATGTCCCCTTTGTCTTTTGACAGAGGGGATTTTTTGTCTGTGCTTTGAATAAAATGGAGAAGGGTAATGTCGTAATAGATAGAAAATATAAAATAGTTTAAAAAATGTGCAGGGAATGAGCACTCATTCATTGAAATAAATAAGGAAATGATGAAGCAAAAGGAGTGAGGCCTATGTCTACAACTCTACGCCCCTGGTTAACCAGTTATCCGGCAGAAATCCCCCATCAGCTTACGTATCCGGAGATACCGCTATATGAATTGCTGATCCGTACAGCAGAGACTCATCCGCAGGCGTCAGCCATATTTTTTATGGGCAAGGAAATTACGTATGCACAGCTATTAGAGCAGTGTTATCGTTTTGCGAATGCCCTTGAGCAGCTAGGCGTGCGAAAAGGAGATCGCGTTGCTATTATGCTGCCGAATGTTCCCCAGAGTGTGATTGCTTATTATGGTGCGCTGCTTATAGGGGCGACTGTCGTGCAGACCAATCCGCTGTATACAGAGCGAGAACTGCTTCATCAGATGGCTGATTCGGGCGCTAACGTAATCGTCTGTCTTGACCTGCTGTATCCACGCGTAAAGAAGATAAGGAAAGATGCGAGCCTCACACACGTGATTGTAACCGGGATTAAAGACTATCTTCCTTTAGCGAAGAAATTATTTTATCCATTTGTACAATGGAAGCAGCGGCAGCGGGTACAGGTAAAAGAAGGAGAGAGCAACGGCGTTTATGCGTTTACCTCTCTTTTGGCGCGCAGTGCATCGAATCCGATCCGGGTGCCTGTTGATATCCGAGAAGATGTAGCGCTCATTCAATACACTGGGGGAACGACCGGTAAAGCCAAAGGGGCGATGCTTACCCATACCAATTTAATTGCTAATGTGATACAGTGCGGCACATGGTTTTATAAAGCAAAGCACGGGCAGGAACGTATTCTGGCCGCTGTTCCATTCTTTCATGTATACGGTATGACAGTGGTAATGAACTTTGGTATTTATATAGGAGCGAAGCTCATTCTTGTTCCTCGTTTTGATGTAAATATGATGCTGAAGCTAATAGATGACCAGAAGCCGACCGTATTTCCGGGTGCACCAACGATGTATATCGGCCTCTTAAACCATCCTGAGCTCGGTAAGTATAATATCTCTTCGATTGAAGCTTGTCTGAGTGGTTCCGCACCGCTTCCGGTTGAAGTGCAGCAAAAATTTGAAACGCTTACAGGCGGGAAGTTGGTAGAGGGATATGGATTAACCGAGTGTTCGCCGGTTACCCATGCCAATCCGATCTGGGGGCGGCGTATTAATGGAAGCATTGGACTTCCTTGGCCTGATACGGAATGCAAGGTTGTCGATATCGAGACAGGGGAGGAGCAGCCGACAGGCAGCATTGGTGAGTTGTGCATACGCGGCCCACAGGTGATGAAAGGGTATTGGAATCAAGCGGAAGAGACCCATGCCTGCCTAAAGGACGGTTGGTTTTTTACCGGAGATATGTGCTCGATGGATGAGGACGGGTATTTCTATATCGTGGATCGTAAAAAAGATATGATCATTGCCGGTGGCTTTAATATTTATCCGCGTGAAATTGAAGAGGTGTTGTATGAGCATCCTGCTGTCAAGGAAGCGGCGGTAATCGGCGTACCGGACGCATATCGGGGCGAGACGGTGAAGGCATTTATCTCTATTAGGGAAGATGAAGGCGTGACGGAAGAGGAACTGGATACGTATTGTCGGCAGAAGCTGGCCGCCTTTAAGGTACCGAAGATGTACGAATTCAGAGAGGAGCTGCCGAAGACGGCGGTCGGTAAAATCTTGCGGCGAGCCCTTATGGATGAAGAAAAGGAAAAAATGCAGCCCAAATAAATGTAAAAAGGATGGGGGTAAGAGCGTCTCCATCCTTTTTTACATGTATTCAATCCTCAATTACCGGCTCTTCATGAATTTCTATTGCTCCCTGCTGCTCAAGCAGGTGAACGACTGGACCGCGCAGTTCAGGCTTGCTGATCTCGATGACAAGAACGACCTCTCCTTGCTGAAGATGCTGGCTGATATGCTCCGATGTATAGCGGTTGATTCCAAGATCCGCAAGCCCTCCGATCACGCTTCCGGATACAGCACCGGCAAGAAGAGTGAGTAAGGGGCCGGCAGCGATAATAGGCCCGATCCCGGGGATTAATAGCGTACCCATGCTAAAGGCGATACCGGCGGTTCCTCCAATGGCCGCTCCAACAGCAGCTCCGTCTACCACCGGATCTGCGCTCGCATCACCTGTGATGGATTCTTGCGATTCTGTCTTACGCAGAAATGAAATTTCGTCTTTTTTCACATATCCTTGGAGCGCATGAAAGGCACGCTCTGCCTCTTCGGGCAAACGGAATACGGCTATGATATGAGGGTACACACGATTCCTCCTTATAATGTGCGCAAGTATTTTTCCACGGCTTTAATTTGTTCGGTATCAAGCCCCTGATTGGGAAGGGACGGCATAGCCCCTCTCCCGTTCAGCAGTACCTTGCTCAGCTCTTCACCGGGAAGACGCTGTCCTACACCTTGAAGGCCTGGACCGACCATTGTTTCATTCGTTACGCTATGGCAGCCGAGACAATGCTGTTGAACGATCGTCTCCCCGTTTACAGGCTTGTCTCCTGCGGCATCCTTTGTTCGTTCGTTTACCGGTTGCGCCAATATGGCGTAGCCGATTGCCCAGGCCGCCAGCGTGATGTACGTGATGACGAGAAAGCGCGGTATTCTGGCATTCGCCATCCGAATTCCCGCAACTTCCTCAAGAGATTCTTCATCCGTCTTTTTCTTCTCTTTGCTGCGTTCTTCATCCATTACCCCTACCTCCTAGCGTCCTTCGGTTGAAGGTGCCGGTTTTAAGCTCATTAAATAAGCGATTAAGTCTTCTGTGTCCTGATCAGATAAGTAGCTGTAGCTTGGCATTGTACTGCCCGGAAATACCTGTCGTGGATTCTTCAGATGCACGCGGTGCCATTGCTCGTTCCAGCGTGTACCGACCCAATTTAGATCCGCTCCTGTACGCACGCTTCCCAACAGATGGGGAAAATCATAGCGGTAGTCTTCCGGAACAGAAACAGGACCAAGAGATGAATCGGCTTTGACCGGACGAACGAATTGGGTATGACATACATGGCATCCTTCACGGATGTAGACTTGGCGTCCCCTGTATTCGGCAGAATCAACGGAATAATTTTTGATCTCGGCATTTGCGTTTGCCCGCTGCATGACCTCATCGTATAAAGGAAGTCCTACAGTGGCGAAGACTCCAATGAAGAAGAGGAGAGAAGCGCCGAGGATGAATGGTTTCATGAACCGTTCTTTACTTTGTCCGCTCATGATTGTACTCCTTTCTTCTTAACTTATGCCGTAGAGGTTGATTTCTCCTCAACGGTCAGAAGCTGACCGTCTTTGATGGAGCGGCGCACGTTATAGGCGAAGATGATCTGACCGATGAACATTAGCGTACCTCCAACGGCACGGGCGATAGAGAAGGGTTGAAGCGAGACGACAACTTCAAGAAAAGGTACGCCGTACTGTTTGCCTTCTGTCCATGCGAATCCCTGCATGACACCCGCCGTCCAAGTGGTAAATGCAAAAATAAGAAATCCGATGATTGATAGCCAGAAGTGCCAGTTCATTAGCGCATCACTATATATCTTGCGGCCGGTAAGTGTAGGAAGTGCATAGTAGAATAAAGCAAACAGGACGAAGGAGAAGGCCCCGAAGAGCGGCATATGTGCATGGCCTACGACCCAGTTGGTAAATTTAAGAATTGCGCTTGGCTGCATCAAAGATTGAAAAGGTCCTTGCAGACAGGTGATTAAGTAGAAGATGGCGCCGGTGACCACGAATTTTAGCGGTACATTTTCTGAGATTACATGCCATTTTCCTTTCATGGTACCGAATACGTTGGCGAGCACGGTCCATACTGGAATAATCAGCAATACGGAAGGAATGACTCCTGCTTTCATCAACCAGGCTGGAATCGGTCCGTTTTGCAAATGGTGCGGACCATTCCATACGTAGAATGTAGCGATTGTCCAGAAGCCGATGAGAGATAGCTTATGGCTGTATAACGGATTTTTTGATAACAGCGGAAGAAGATAGTAGATGAATCCAACCCCAACTGTCGTAAACCACAGCCCGATAACGTTATGACCGTAGAACCAGCCTGCTAATGCCTGCGGAATGCCGGTAATAAAGTATGTGATAATATTCCCGATGATATAGAGGAACGGAAGCCAGATGAGCGAACCCATGAAGTACCATAGACTGACATAGAGTTGGCGCTCCACCCGATGTGCAATGGTTTTAAAGCAGATGTACGCTGTGGCTGCTACAAGTACAATCAAGAATATGTCAAGCGGCCATGGGGTTTCTGCATATTCAATTGTTGTTGTATATCCCATAGAGAGTACGATAATCGATAGCGCCGCATATACATTCCACAGAATGCCCAGGATAAACGCAAACCGTGGGTGTTGAAGCGGTGCGCGTGTTAACTGTGGAATGATATAGAAAAGGCCAGCGATATATGCCATGGAGAGCCAGCCAAATAGAACGATGTGTGTGTGTGCTGGACGGATACGGCCATAAGAGAGATACTTCTGCAGGAATTCGCCCCATACAAGAAAATTGGGCCAGACATACTTAATAGCTAGAATAAGCCCGATCGTCATTCCGATTAGAAGCCAGACGATCGAAGAATAGAAAAAAAGCCGAACTGCTTTGCCTTCTTCAGGTGTGATGGCTGTCATACGAATCTCCTTTCCGTAGCTAGGGAGTGAAATCATGTTAAGTATTTCCTGGGTTAAGAAAAATATTCTATGAGAAGGAGAATGCGGAGAAATGTCGAAATATATACATAAGCCATACATCTTTGTGCAATATATATTGACAATGCAAATTTTTTTGAATACAATTAATTCGAGTGAATGCTCATTCATTATTTTAGATTTGAGGGAAACGTATGGCGAAGAAAACAGGGGAGAAGTATCAAAATATTATCGAAGCGGCAGTGAAAGTAATTGCCCGACACGGATATCACCAAGCGCAGGTATCGAAAATTGCGAGAGAAGCCGCGGTTGCCGATGGCACAATTTATCTCTATTTCGATAATAAGGATGATATCTTAATCTCTTTGTTTAAAGAGAAGATCGGTGCTTTCATCGAAACGGCCCGTTCTAGAGTTGAAGTGTTAGAGAAGGCGGATGATCGTCTGCGCGAACTCATCTATATGCATTTATGGCAAATGTCACAAGACCGTGATCTAGCCATTGTGACACAAATCGAAACCCGTCAATCCAATCCATTTTTGCGCTCAGGCATTTATGCTGTATTGAAACAGTACTTAAACCTGATTGATGAGGTGATTTTTCTCGGCAAAGAGCAAGGGGTCTTCCGAGCAGATGTAGATCACCGCATCGCTCGCAAAATGATTTTTGGCACATTGGATGAAGTTGTTTCGTCATGGGTTATGAATGAGCGCAATACCAATCTAGTTTCATATGTGGACCCCATTCATCATTTCTTTGTGAATGGTCTAAAAGTGTCAAAAATGTGAATTTGCACAAAATAGAGCGACGGATAGTAAAGAAAATTATTATAATTTAATAGATGTCCAATTTACGAAAAAATATAGATAATGCGAATTGGAGCATAATACAGCAGGTTATGGAGGGAGAGACCAATGGAGTTTACCAATGTAAAGCTTGAAGTGACCAACAGAGTAGCCTATGTCAGTATTGATGTACCTCCAGCAAATACGCTCAGCTCAGCTACGCTTACAGGCTTAGGTGAAGCCTTCGATCATATTGAAGGCAATAGCGAGATTAAAGTAGTGGTGGTAACTGGAGCTGGCAAGTTCTTCGTAGCAGGTGCCGATATTAAAGAATTTACGAATGCATTCGGCAGTGCAGAGCAGGCAGAGGAGATGGCGCGTACTGGTCAGAAGCTGTTTGATCGGATTGAGAATTTCTCAAAGCCGGTGATTGCAGCTGTTAACGGCGCTGCATTAGGTGGCGGATTGGAACTAGCTATGGCATGTCATATGCGCTATGTAGCAGACGAGGCTAAGCTTGGTCTACCGGAATTGAATCTGGGGCTGATTCCGGGATTTGGCGGAACACAGCGCCTTGCACGCTTAACAAATAAGGCAAAAGCAATTGAGTTAATCTTAACCAGTCGATTTGTTGACGGCAAAGAAGCCGAACGCATTGGCCTAGCAAACCGTGCAATTCCGCTCGACTCCTTATTGGATGAAGTAAAGAAGATTGCCGAACTAATTGCGCTAGAGAAAAGTGCGGTTTCCATTCGGGCTTCACTTGAAGCGGTTACACACGGTATTCTAGCCGGTCAGGAAAGCGGCATGGATAAGGAAGCCGCCTTATTTGGCGAACTGTTCACATCAGAAGATATGAAAGAGGGCGTCAACGCGTTTATTGAAAAGCGTAAGGCTCAGTTTACCGACAAATAACACAGCGAGTACCGTTCGAAGTCTATGCCGCTGTTTGTTTTGGCATCGCATCGAACCTTTTAATACATTATTGCAGAAGCTAAAGGAGGATATATATGAACATTCTTGTATGCTTGAAGCAAACGTTTGACACAGAAGAAAAAATCGTTCTCGAGAACGGAAACATTAGTGAAGATGGCGTAGAATTCATCATCAACCCGTACGATGAGTATGCGGTGGAAGAAGCGATTAAGCTGCGTGACGAGCACGGTGGAGAAGTGACCGTTATTACTGTTGGTCCGGATCGTGCGGAGAGTTCTCTGCGTACTGCGCTTGCGATGGGCGCAGATAAAGCGGTTATCGTAGATGATGAAGATATTACTACGGATGAATACAGCATTGCAAAAATTCTCGCGGCTGTGATTAAAGACCGTGAATTCGATATTATCCTTGGTGGAAATATGGCCGTTGACAATGGTTCCGGTCAGGTAGGGCCTCGTTTGGCAGAAGAGCTGAACATTGCACAGGTAACGACGATTACAAAGCTTGATGTGGATGGCGGCAAAGCAACGATTGAGCGTGACGTAGAAGGGGATGTAGAAGTTATCGAAGTATCCCTTCCTGTATTGGTTACAGCACAGCAGGGCTTAAATGAACCTCGTTATCCTTCTCTGCCAGGCATCATGAAAGCGAAGAAGAAACCGATGGAGCGTCTGACAGTAGATGATCTCACTATTGAAGGAGACGTTGCCGCGAAGACAGAAGTGGTGGAAACGTATCTGCCGCCGAAGAAGGAAGCGGGCCGCATCTTAAACGGCGAAGTACAAGATCAAGTAAAAGAATTAGTACAACTTCTTCGCAACGAAGCGAAAGTCATTTAAGGTTAAGGAGGACGAGCGATATGAGCAAAAAAGTACTTGTAGTGGCAGAAGCAAGAGACGGAAGTTTGCGTAATGTATCTTTTGAGGCTTTAACAGCAGGGCAGCGCATTGCGGCTGGCGGCGAAGTAAGTGCAGTCGTATTCGGCAGCGACGCGGCAAATTATGTAGACGAGCTTGGCAAATACGGCGCAAGCAAAGTATATGTGGTAGCCAAGCAAGAGCTTGATACGTATACGACGGATGCATATTTCCAAGCGCTGCGTCAGGTGGTTGAAGAGGCGCAGCCTGAAGCGATTCTTATGCCGCATACAGCTATTGGAAAGGATTTGGCTCCGCGCATTGCGGCTCGCCTTGGCCTCGGCCTAGTGTCTGACGTAATTGATGTTGAGGTTGCTGGCGATGATGTAGTGTTCACGCGCCCAATCTATGCAGGAAAAGCATTCGAGAAGAAAAAAGTTGTAGATGGTATTGTGTTCGCAACGGTGCGTCCAAATAATATCGCGGCCGAAGAAACAGGCGGTTCCGCAGAAAAAGTTGATGTAAACGCAGATATTAAAGACCTGCGTACGATTGTAAAAGATGTGGTACGTAAAACAGCCGGTGGTGTCGATCTGTCCGAGGCTAAAGTTGTTATCTCTGGCGGACGCGGCGTAAAATCAGTAGACGGCTTTAAACCGCTGCAGGAGCTTGCTGATGTGCTGGGCGGTGCGGTTGGTGCATCCCGTGGTGCATGCGACGCCGAATACTGCGATTACTCCCTGCAAATCGGTCAAACAGGTAAGGTTGTTACTCCGGACCTGTACATCGCAGCAGGTATCTCTGGCGCAATCCAACACTTGGCTGGAATGTCCAGTTCAAAAATTATTGTAGCGATTAACAAAGACCCGGAAGCACCGATCTTCCAGGTAGCTGACTATGGTATTGTAGGCGATTTGTTTGAAGTCGTGCCGCTTCTTACCGAAGAATTCAAGAAAGTACTGGTATAATTACCGGTTATTTCTTACTGAGGCAGCGTCAATGAATGACGCTGCTTTTTTTGCTGTAGGCTTGTAATGCAGCAGCGAAAGAAAGCAAAAATACCTAGAAGTGTTTCACCAGTAGATATTTTGAGGTAAGGATGATATACTGTTACTGGTATACGGATAGTGTATACTACAAACAAAATACAGGCATGTTAAGTATGAATGGAGATAAAAGGAGGAAGTTACATATGGCAATCGTAAATGTAACAGACAACTCGTTTCAAAACGAAGTAGAAAATGGCGGCACTGTGCTGGTGGACTTCTGGGCTCCTTGGTGCGGACCTTGTAAGATGATCGCACCGGTTCTTGAAGAGATCGACAGCGAGATTGGCAGCAAAGTTAAGATCGCAAAAGTTAATGTCGATGAGAATCCTGAATCTGCACAGCGCTTTGGCGTAATGAGCATTCCGACGTTGATGCTGGTGAAAGACGGTCAGGTTGTTGATAAAATTATCGGCTTCCAACCGAAAGAAAGCCTACTGAGCGCTATTAACAAGCATCTGTAAGTAGCGTGTGCGATATTATAAATCCTCCGGTTAATTCAATCGGAGGATTTATTCATTCTATCCTGTAATATGGTTGGAAGAAACAGATGGAAAAAGCGAGTCTTCTATGTATGATATGATAAGGTGGACTCGCTTTTTGCACCTGTTTTTGATGAGGAAGGAAGGGGAAGCAGGATGGATGCATTGAAAGAAAAGCTGAGCCTGTTACCGGATAAGCCAGGTTGTTACTTAATGAAAAATGCTGCCGGTACCATTATTTACGTAGGCAAAGCTAAAGTATTAAAAAACCGTGTTCGTTCTTATTTTACAGGCAGCCATGATGGAAAAACGCAGCGGCTTGTACAGGAGATCGCTGATTTCGAATACATTGTCACATCTTCACCGGTTGAGGCACTTTTGCTAGAGTGCAACTTAATTAAAAAGCATGACCCACGCTATAACGTATTGTTAAAAGACGATAAAACATATCCATACATCAAGATTACAAATGAGGCGCACCCGCGTCTGGAGATTACGCGTAAAGTGGTGAAGGATGGCGCCAAGTATTTTGGTCCGTATGCCAACGCAGGAGCCGCGCAGGAGACAAAGAAGCTCTTAGATCGGCTGTATCCGCTGCGCAAGTGCAAGAATATGCCGAAAAACGTCTGTCTTTACTATCATCTGGGGCAGTGCGTAGCCCCGTGTGAATACGAAGTAGAAACGCAGCAGTATGATGCCATGATCGAGGAAATCAGCCGATTCTTCAGCGGGAATTATGGAGAGATCAAGAAGACGCTAAAGCAGCAAATGGAAGAAGCGGCAGAGAATCTTGAATTCGAGCGTGCTAAGGAACTGCGTGACCAGATTCAATACATTGAAGCCATTATGGAAAAGCAGAAGGTTACGTTTAGTGACAATGTTGATCGGGATGCCTGGGGCTACCATGTCGATAAAGGATGGATGAGTGTACAGGTTTTCCATATTCGTCAGGGTAAAATGATTGAGCGTAACGTAGGTTCTTTTCCGTTCTATGGTGAAAAGCATGAAGATTTCGTTTCCTATGTTGTCCAATTCTATCTAAAGGACCACGTCAGGCCAAAAGAAGTGCTGCTTCCGACAAGTGAAGGGATAGATGGGCTTGAAGAGGCGCTTGGTACCAAGGTTCTTATTCCGCAGCGCGGTCCAAAAAAACAACTTGTGGATATGGCGCAGGAAAATGCGCGCATTGCACTTGAGGAGAAGTTTGCGCTGATGTCACGGGATGAAGCCCGTACTATACAGGCGGTGCAGAAGCTAGGCGATGTGCTCGGCATCGGGTATCCGAAGCGGATTGAGGCGTTTGATAACTCGAATATTCAAGGGGTTGATCCGGTTTCGGCGATGATCGTATTTACTGATGGTAAGCCGGATAAGAAAGAGTATCGTAAATATAAAGTCAAAACGGTTATCGGCCCCAATGATTACGGCACGATGAAAGAGGTTGTCCGCCGCCGGTATACCCGTGTGCTGAAGGAAGGATTGGACCTGCCAAATTTGATTGTAATCGACGGAGGCAAAGGGCAGATCTCTGCTGCTGTGGATGTATTGGAGAATGAACTCGGTCTTTTTATCCCGGTATGCGGATTGGCTAAAGATGAACGGCATCGTACCGCTCAGTTGCTGGTAGGTGATCCGCCTATCCCTGTTGAGTTAAAGAGGGATAGCAATGAATTCTATCTGCTGCAGCGAATTCAGGATGAGGTGCACCGCTTTGCGATCACATTCCACCGTACTACGCGCGGTAAGACGATGTTCCACTCAAAGCTCGATGATATTCCGGGTATCGGAGAGAAGCGTAAGAAGCTTTTGCTTAAGCATTTTGGTTCGATCAAGCGCATGCGAGAAGCGACCGTGGAGGAGTATCGTAACCTTGGTATCGGTGATAAGCTGGCCCGTCAGATTTTAGAATACTTACAGGAGACAAAAGAGGGAACAGCCGAACAAGCCGAATAAAAGTAATTGTCAAGATTATTAACATATGGTACCATATACAGAAATTGAATAGTAAGCAAATAACGCCTCACTTAAATAGGGTGAGGTAGAGGCGCGAAAACCATAAGTATTCCGCTGGAGGAATGAGAATCCAGGGAAAGCGGGAGAAAGGGGAATTCGCCGAAATGGCAGAACGGATCTCAACGTCTGCTGTTGGGTCTGCATTGAACAAATGCAGAACTGTCACCGGATCATCGTCCCAGATAGCCGGTGGAGTACTATCTCGCACAGGGAGTAGGGAAGTGAGCGTTCGCTGTCATTATATTTCTTGAGAATCTACAGACAACCGCTTTGGCCTATGCCTTGCTGTTGTCTTTTTTATTGATCCGGCATTGCGTTCTCTAACCCTCATATGTGTGCGGAGTACTCTGATAATGAAGAGAAGAATATTATCTTAATTTGAGGAGGGTACACAAAGTGAGCATAATTGTACAAAAATTTGGCGGTACATCCGTCGGCACAATCGAACGAATTCAAGCAGTAGCCCAGCGTGTCATATCAACGGTGCAGAAGGGCCATCAAGTGGTTGTGGTAGTATCAGCAATGGGAAAATCGACCGATGTCTTAGTGGATATGGCGAAGCAGATTACGGATGAGCCACATCCGCGTGAGATGGACATGCTGCTTACAACCGGGGAGCAGGTATCGATCGCATTATTGACGATGGCACTTCAAGAACAAGGCCAGGCTGCTGTATCTATGACCGGATGGCAAGCAGGAATCATGACAGAAGATATACATATGAAGGCTCGTATTGATCGGATTGATACCGCATTCATCATAGAAGCATTGAATAAGGGAAACGTGGTGGTAGTAGCCGGGTTTCAAGGAGTTTCGGCGCATGGAGAGATTATGACGCTTGGGCGCGGCGGTTCTGATACGACCGCGGTTGCATTAGCTGCGGCACTTGATGGAAAAAAGTGTGAAATATATACGGATGTGGACGGAGTCTATACGGCAGACCCGCGTATGGTTCCTCTTGCCAGAAGGCTTGTGAGCATCTCACATGATGAGATGCTAGAGCTTGCGACGCTTGGTGCAGGTGTTCTGCATCCACGTGCGGTGGAGTGCGCGAAGCAGCATCAAGTAAGTGTAACGGTTCGATCGAGTTTCACTGAGGCAGAAGGAACGATGATAGAGGAGGAAGCGAATATGGAACAAGGACTTGCAGTGAGCGGCATCGCTCATGATAAAAATGTCGCCAAAATTACGGTAGCTGATCTGCCGTCAAGAGTGGAGGCCATGGCTAAGCTCTTTGCGGTGTTGGCTGAGGAACATATTAATGTCGATGTTATTGTACAGAGTGCGTATGAAGCGAATACGACAAATGTGTCATTTTCGGTAAGCGGAGATGAAGTAAAGAAAACACTCGATGTATTGCTGAAGCATCGCGAAGCGCTGCAATTTGGCTATGCGATGGCAGAGGAGGAACTTGCTAAGGTATCTATCGTAGGCGCAGGTATGATTACAAACCCAGGGGTAGCTGCTCAGATGTTCACCTGCCTTGCGGAACAAGGAATTGAGATCAAGATGGTATCTACTTCGGAAATTAAGGTCTCTAGCATTATTCCAGTGGAAAGAATAGAGGATGCTGTACAGAGTCTGCATACATCGTTTGGGTTAGATGTCAAAGAGACTGCTGTTGTATACGGAGGATAAAAAAAGCAAGCCCATGCCAGATAAAAACGGCATGGGCTTGTCCTTTTTTCAGTACTTACGCGACGCTTCGATTATTGCGCACAGAAGCAGGCAGGAGACCTGCTGCGTCAAGTCGGTGGCGGATGAGGATTCCCAGGTAAGAAGCGGCCGCCACTTTTACCAGGTCAGGAATAACGAACAGTCCCATTCCGAATGTGAATGCCTGGCCCCACGATAGACTCAAGACGAGCTTAAGCTGGGTAACACCGAACGCATAAATAATTAGTAAGCCGATAAGATTAGCAACAAATGCGCGGGTAAATGTGATATCCTTACCCTTAAAGATTGTTCCCATAACAAAAACCGCTACAACGTATCCGAGCAAATAGCCACCTGTTTTGCCGATGAGAATGCCCATCCCACCTGAGAATTGGGCAAATACCGGAGCCCCAATGGCTCCGAGCAGTAGATAGAGCAGAACGGCGATTGTACCATAGCGGCGACCGAGAATAATGGGGGCTAGCGCAATGGCAAAATTCTGCAGGGTGAATGGAACTTGCGGAATGAATGAGATAGAAATTTGTGCGAAGACGGCGATGATCGCACAGAATAAGGCCGATAAAATTAACATTTTTCTACTTTCAATGTTCATAGGTTGCTCCTTCGTGATAATTTGTTAACCTAATACATAATATAAGTTTACAAAGCGGATGTCCTTTTTGTCAATATTGACATTAGTCAGTAAAAACCGTAGTATTGAACTAACTCGTAGAAAGTCGGAATACAATTTTATGATAGCTCTTATCAAGAGAGGCGGAGGGACTGGCCCGATGAAGCCCGGCAACCCCGCGCGTTTGCGCGGATAAGGTGCTAACTCCAGCAGAACGATATGTTTCGTTCTGGAAGATAAGGGGAGGTATGCGCCATATAAACGCCTCTTCCTTATAGGAAGCGGCGTTTTTTTCATGACATGAAGATAAACGCTAAGAGGAAGGGAAGAGGGATTCTTCTGACTTCCTGCTAGAAAGGAGTGAATAAGCGCATGATACAGAAGATGGTTATAGATGAAATAACGTTGGAGTGTGGAGCTACACTCAAGCAGGTTGAGATTGCTTATGAGGCGAGCGGGACGCTAAATGAGGAGAAGACCAATGCGATTTTGGTGTGTCACGCGCTTACCGGTGATGCATATGCGGTGGGAGATGAAGAGACCCCAGGATGGTGGGAAGGACTGATTGGCCCCGGACGATACGTTGATACGAATAAATATTTTGTAATCACGTCAAACGTGCTGGGAGGCTGTGCAGGTACAACGGGTCCCGCCTCTTCGAACCCGGAGACGGGAGAGCCGTATGGTGCTGCTTTTCCGGTTGTGACGATTCGGGATATGGTGAAGCTGCAGTATATGTTGATTGAGCAATTAGGAATTGAGAAGCTCTTTGCTGTGGTGGGCGGTTCCATGGGCGGCATGCAGGTATATGAGTGGGCGGTGATGTATCCGGAAATGATGCATCTTGTCCTGCCAATTGCGACATCCGCACGCTTGTCAGCTGTAGCGATTGCTTATAATGATGTAGGAAGACAGGCGATTCTATCCGATCCCGAGTGGAAAAACGGCAGCTATTATCCGGAAAAAGGGCCTGTAAATGGATTATCCATAGCCCGGATGCTTGGCATGATCACGTATCGTACTGCTGATTTATTTGAGTATCGATTTGGCCGACGGTTAAAGGATGAACGCGATGTAATGCAGTTCGATTCCACCTTTAACATTGAAAGCTATTTGCGCTATCAGGGGCAGAAGCTGGTCACGCGATTCGATGCCAATAGCTATCTGTATTTGCTAAAGGCAATGGATTCGCACGATATTGGTCGAGGACGAGGCGGGATTAAGGCTGCACTTGAGAGAATTGAAGCTAAGGTTCTATCTGTAGCAATTTCAAAAGATTTATTGTATCCTGCCGACCATCAGGAGGAGATTGTCGATCTTATGCGAGCACTTGGTAAGGATGTGGATTATCATTTTGTCGAATCCATCTATGGCCATGACGGCTTTCTTGTCGAATTTGTAAAAATTGGTCCGTTAGTTGAACGGTTTATTGAGAAACATGCGGCTAATATTTTCGCTCCGTCTGCTGCCCCGAGATAATTATAAAGATTGTCCACAGATTATCGGCGTATTTCGACAATTTGTCCGCTGCTTTTCTTGACGCTACCTTCCATACGGAGTAAAATGAATCTGTCACAAAGTCTTCATTTATTTTAAGGCTTCCTCGGGAAGCTTTTCTTCATGTCATGCATGTGGAATGGAGTGAGCAAAGGGGGAATTTCTAGAGAGACGAGAGAGTGGTAGGGAATCTTCACGTACGTAGATGAAGAAGTCGGAGAGAAATTGATTATTTTTGTGAAAAAAGTGTCAAACTAGAAAATCTGAAACGTAACCTTGTGAAAGGGGGAGTCTGTGCAATGCTGAATCACCGTCACTTTTTTAACCGTAAACTACATTCCCTGCTAGGGGTTGTACCAATCGGGGGATTTTTGTTCGTTCACTTATTTACGAACTTCTATGCAACGCGCGGCGAAGAAGCTTTTCTTGAGCGTGTTGAAATTATGGAAGGAATTCCATTCCTGGCTTTGATTGAAATTCTCTTTATTTTCTTACCCATTCTGTATCATGGTATTTATGGGTTGTATGTTGCATTCCAAGCGAAAAACAACGTGAACAACTATGGTTACTTCCGTAACGTACTGTTCATGCTGCAGCGTGTAACCGGTGTTATCACATTGATCTTTATTACATGGCACGTATGGGAAACAAAAATGCAAATGGTAATTGGAAATGTAGAAGCGACAGGCCTCTTTACTCTAATGAATGATATTCTGGCGAATCCGTTCATGCTAGCTTTCTATGTTATTGGCTTGCTTTCTGCAACGTTCCACTTTGCAAACGGCCTGTGGAGCTTCGCCGTAAGCTGGGGCATCACGGTAGGTCCTCGTGCACAGCGTATTTCTACGTATGTTACAATGGTTGTATTCGTGTTGATGTCGGCGATGGGATTGTTGGCTCTGTTCTCCTTTGCAAATCCTGTTGATGTAGCACAAGCAATCCAAAAATAGGGGGTTTGAGCATGAGTAAAGGTAAAATTATCGTAGTTGGCGGCGGTTTGGCAGGCTTGATGGCCACAATTAAAGCTGCAGAAGCCGGCCACCCTGTTGAGTTGTTTTCTCTTGTTCCTGTAAAACGCTCTCACTCTGTTTGTGCGCAGGGCGGTATTAATGGAGCAGTAAATACAAAAGGTGAAGGGGATTCTCCATGGATCCACTTTGACGATACAGTATATGGCGGGGACTTCCTCGCAAATCAGCCGCCGGTAAAAGCAATGTGTGATGCGGCGCCTGGAATTATTTATATGTTTGACCGTATGGGTGTTATGTTTAACCGTACGCCGGAGGGCTTAATTGACTTCCGTCGTTTTGGGGGGACGCAGCATCACCGTACAGCATTCTCCGGTGCAACAACAGGACAACAGCTTCTGTACGCATTGGATGAGCAAGTGCGCCGTTGGGAAGTAAACGGATTGGTTACAAAATATGAAGGTTGGGAATTCCTATCTGCTGTTGTTGATGAAACAGACGGTGTGTGCCGTGGTATTACTGCACAAAACCTGCGTTCGATGGAGATTCAATCCTTTAAAGCGGATGCTGTTATTCTTGCAACCGGTGGTCCTGGAATCATCTTCGGTAAGTCTACAAACTCCGTAATTAATACAGCAACAGCCGCTTCAGCCGTATACCAGCAAGGCGCAACGTATGCGAATGGAGAATTCATTCAAATTCACCCAACAGCGATTCCTGGGGATGACAAGCTGCGCTTGATGTCTGAATCAGCACGTGGTGAAGGCGGTCGTGTATGGACATATAAAGATGGTAAGCCTTGGTACTTCCTTGAAGAGAAATACCCGGCATATGGTAACCTTGTGCCGCGTGATATCGCAACGCGTGAGATCTTCGATGTTTGTGTTAACATGAAGCTCGGAGTCAACGGCGAGAACATGGTTTATCTTGACCTTTCTCATAAAGATCCGCATGAGCTGGACATCAAGCTGGGCGGTATCATTGAGATCTATGAGAAATTCGTTGGGGATGACCCACGTAAAGTTCCGATGAAGATCTTCCCTGCTGTTCACTACTCAATGGGTGGACTGTGGGTTGATTATAATCAAATGACAAACATTCCGGGTCTGTTTGCTGCCGGTGAATGTGATTATTCACAACATGGTGCCAACCGTTTAGGTGCGAACTCTCTGCTATCTGCGGTATTCGGTGGTATGGTAGCCGGACCAAAAGCAATCGAATATATCAACGGCTTGAACAAATCAGCGGAAGATGTGTCTGCTGGCGTATTCGATGCACAGGTGAAGAAGGATCAAGAAAAGTACGACCGTATCACGAACATGACAAGCGGTACAGAGAATGCGTACAAGCTGCATCGTGAACTCGGTGAGTGGATGACGGACAATGTAACGGTTGTTCGCTATAATGATAAGCTGCAGAAGACAGATGAGAAGATCCAGGAGCTTATGGAGCGTTATCAGAACATCAACATCAATGATACATCCAAGTGGAGCAACGCAGGCGCTTCCTTCACGCGTCAGCTGTGGAACATGCTGAATCTTGCCCGTGTTATTACGCTTGGTGCATTGAACCGTAACGAAAGCCGTGGTGCTCACTACAAGCCGGACTTCCCAGAACGTGATGATGACAGCTTCATGAAAACAACGATGGCGAATTTCGATCCTGCGACAAACGGACCGAAGATTTCCTATGAAGATATCGACGTTTCACTGATTAAGCCTCGTAAACGTGACTACTCGACGAAACATGAAGTAGCCGAGAAGAAGTAGAAAAAAGAGGGGTGAAGAGACATGGCTGAACAACAAAAAACTGTTCACTTGATTATTACCCGTCAGGATGGTCCTGATGGAACGCCATATAAACAGGAATTCAAGATTCCATATCGTGCGAATATGAATATTATCGGTTGTCTGATGGAAATTCAGCGCAATCCGGTAACCACAGATGGCAAGCAAGTCGCTCCGATTGTATGGGAGATGAACTGTCTAGAAGAGGTATGCGGTGCATGCTCGATGGTGATCAACGGCAAACCGCGTCAATCTTGTACAGCACTGGTCGATAAGCTCGAACAGCCAATTCGTCTGGAGCCAATGAGCACATTCCCTGTCAACCGTGACTTAGCAATTGACCGCAGCCGCATGTTCGATGCGTTGAAGCGCGTCAAGGCTTGGATTCCGATCGATGGTACACATGACCTCGGACCAGGACCTCGTATGCCGGAAGTGGATCGTCAATGGGCGTATGAGCTGTCTCGTTGTATGACATGCGGTGTATGCTTAGAAGCATGTCCGAATGTAAATGATAAATCTCCGTTCATTGGTGCCTTTGCAATTTCTCAGGTGCGTTTGTTCAATGAGCATCCGACAGGTAAAATGAACGCGGAAGAGCGTCTGGAAGGGCTGATGGGTGAAGGCGGTATTACCGATTGTGGTAATTCTCAGAACTGTGTGCAGTCCTGCCCGAAAGGCATTCCGCTCACAACGTCCATTGCAGCAATGAACCGCTCTACAACCGTATACTCAATCAAAAACTTCTTCCGCAGCTAATCGTGGAGGAAATGGCAGCACTCTGCTTCGGCGGGGTGCTGTTTTATTTTTATCCAGGGATATATGGAGCATCAATGCATTATATGTTATCCAATTATTTTGATTTAGTTGACATATCGTTTGCTGTCTCTTTATAATTAATGTTAACTCATAATATAAAAAAGTTAACAAAAGAGGAGGAGCCATGCTGACACCCGTATTAGAAACAAAACCAAAAACTGATTGGATGGCACTTGCAGAGGAAGTACTGGCAGGTAAGAAGATAACGAAGGAAGAAGCATTACATATTATCGAGGCCCCAGATACGGAGATCTTGGCATTGCTTCAGGGCGCATACCGCATCCGCAGTCATTATTATGGGAATAAAGTTAAACTCAATATGATTATTAACGCAAAGAGCGGATTATGCCCGGAAGACTGCGGCTATTGTTCACAGTCTATCGTCTCCGATGCCCCGATCGAGAAATATCCACAGCTTTCTAAAGACGTATTGGTGGATGGGGCCTCTAGAGCAAAGGAATCGAAAGCAGGTACATACTGTATCGTCATGAGTGGACGGCGTCCAACAGACAAGGAAGTAGATAATGTCGTAGAAGCGGTGCGTGAAATCAAAGACAAGCACCAGATGAAAATCTGTGCCTGTCTTGGCTTAATTACGCCGGAGCAAGCAGGCAGACTTAAAGAGGCTGGAGTGGATCGGTTTAACCATAATATTAATACATCGGCCAGCAATCACGCGAACATTACATCGACTCATACGTATGACGATCGCGTTACCACACTGAACGCGGTAAAAGAGGCAGGTATGTCCCCGTGCTCTGGTGTTATCCTAGGAATGGGTGAGAGCGATGAAGAAATCGTTGAGATGGCGTATGCACTGCATGAGATTAATGCTGACTCTATTCCTGTTAACTTCTTAAATGCGATTCCAGGCACACCGTTAGAATCCATGAAAAAACTTGGCGCAGTGAAATGCCTCAAAGCTCTTTCTTTATTCCGTTATGTGAATCCAACAAAAGAAATTCGCATTTCTGGTGGCAGGGAAGTCAATCTGCGTCATCTTCAGCCAATGGGATTGTATGCAGCTAACTCTGTTTTCGTTGGGGATTATCTAACAACTGGCGGCCAGCAGACGAAGATGGATCATGAGATGATTGAAGACCTTGGATTTGAAATTGAAGAATGTGCATTTGACAGTGAACCGCCCGTTCTCGCCGAATAAACAGCGCATATACGTAACGGAAGCTTCCCCGAAAAGGGAAGCTTTTTTGCTGTTGCGCTCAGAATATTTTGCTAAAATAATAACAGAATAAAAATAGTACATACAGTAGAAGGGGTGGAGAGCTAATGGCAAGAGCTGCGTATATTCAGCCAAGTATGGAAGAGTGGTTGAAGAAGTTTCATTTTACAACAAACATTCATATTCGTTATTGTGAGACCGACATGTCTGGTCACGTAAACAACACCAGTCACATTATCTACTTTGAACAGGGACGAGTAGATTACTTCGATCATCTAGGAATAGGCGAGAACGTACTGCATCATGATGCAGAATTAATGGTAGTCATCGCAGATATTGCCTGTCATTACCATAGTGAAGCCTTTTTTAGGGAGAAGCTGTGTTTAGGTGTGAGAACGTCACGCCTTGGCAACAGCTCTTTAGATGTAGAGTACTGCCTGATTGCCGAAGAGAATAATAGGGTTGTAGCAACGGCAATAAGCACACTTGTACTTGTAAATAAAGAAACGAGACAGAGTGCTCGAATTCCAGAAAATATACGGGAGAGCATCATAGCGTTCGAGCAGATGGAGATGATTCAATAACTTCATGTTTTTTCACGGTATTCCACTACCCTTCCTGCGCCTACAGCATCCGGTCCTATCTTCACGGACAGGTACGGACAGCAAAACAACAGAGCAAATAAGCGATCGGGAGCATCTTATTCAACAATTCGGGATTGAACCTGTGCACCTGCTTGAATACAGAAGAGGTGAGTATACACTCCAAGAATGCCTGCGGGCTTGTTTTGAATTTGGAGATGTCGTGTTGGCTTTCCGTTACCTTCCGCTTCCTATGTGGCAGATCAGTCGTCATGAAGTAGGTGTAGCGGCGTTGGCACTGCATAGAACTCGTTGGCTCTTTGTTATGCGTGCTGACTATATAGCTGAACTGAAGCAGTTATTTCCCGATGTTCCGATATTTGCATTGCATGAGCAAAATGGAAAGTTTTGTGCGGCCTCCAAAAGGGTAAATGACTAGTAAAAAGTCCTTAGGAGGAACGCACTGCCATGAGCCAATTTATTATTGAACGTTTTCGTTATACGGAACCTGTCCGTGAAATCGCAGGGAAATTAAATGAGCTTGGATATGGGAAGGATCATCTGCATATTCTGGCGCGCCAAGATTATGAAGGTCTTCGTCTGGAAGAAATGACGGATGCAACGGTCCATTCCCGAAGATTTGGACTGGTGGATGACTTTCTTAGTTATTTTTTCTCTTCCGGAGAGAAGAAGGATGCAATTGAGTACTTACGTTCCATTGGAATTCCAGACCCGGAGAAGCTTCCGGAAATAGAGAACCTTAGCTATGAAGATGTCCTGCTCGTTATAAAGCCACGTGCAGAGGATGATGCGGATAGCATTAAGTTTAAAATCAAGGAATGGCGGCTTGCTGCTCCGGCACGCGATATCGAAAATGGCGCAGTTGATAATCCGGGAGTGGACGAGCAAATTTTTGATAAGTAATTGAACAGAAGGAACCGCTTTCGAATATACTGTGTCGCAAGCCCAATTTTCCCGCTTTCTTGAACCACCTATCTTTCCGGGTCATACACTATGGTGACTGTATCCCTAGCCTTGAACTTGAGAGCCCAGGCCAAGGAGGGGTAGCACTTTTGAGTAACGAACAGAAAGCCAAGCCGCTGTTGACCAATCGGGAACGAGAGGTATTTGAACTACTTGTGCTAGACAAGACTACGAAAGAAATCGCACAGCAATTGTTTATCAGCGAGAAGACCGTGCGCAATCATATCAGCAACGTCATGCAGAAACTTAATGTTAAAGGTCGTTCTCAAGCCGTTGTTGAATTAGTTCGTTTAGGTGAATTGAAAATTTAGATCCATTCTAAACGAGCAGCCCGCCTCATATGAGGGGGGTTTTTTATGTAAGAAAACCTGTCGTGATTGTTGACGATGGTAAGTTATGTTTGTAGTATTTCTTCTACATAGTATGAAAGAGTGGAGGAAGCAAATGAAAGAACAGGAGGGCTTTTTGGCGCGTATCTCTCAGCTGCTTTCCCGAGGTATAGGAAGACAGCAGCTCAGTATGTTCTACGGTCAGGGAAGCGCAGATTTACGTCAGGAAGCGTGGACTCGTTCCGTATGGAAAGAATCACAGCAGAATGCAGCACTTCTTCGGACGCCTTTGCAGCAATTAACGTATGCATCGATTGATATTGAAACCACTGGATTTCATCCCGCGCATGGAGATGAGATTATCTCCATAGCAGCGGTTCGGATGTTTGGCAGTACAGTATCAGAAACAGAGCAATTTTTTACGTATGTCCGTCCCACCTGCAATATTCCGATTCATATAACAGAACTAACCGGGATTAGGGAAGAAGATGTAGTCAATGCACCAGAGCTTGCCAAAGCGTTTTGTGAATTGGAAAATTTTCTCAACTCAAGCATCATCGTAGGATACTATATAGGACATGAACTTTCATTTTTTAATCATTTCTTGTGGAGAGCGGGCCGGCGGAGGTTTGACCGACGCCTTCTAGAGATGAAAAAGGTGGCAGAATGCTTATTTCCCGCCAATTCTGTCCATACGATGGAGGAAATGTTGATAGAAGCTGGTATTATGGTCGAAGGCCGACATGATGCGCTTTGTGATGCGCGAATGACAGCGTTATTATGGGGGAGCTTTCAGAGCCGCCTACAGGAGGTAAAGGTAGAGACAGTGGAGGAGTTGTATGAATACATGGCTCGGTCTAGCGGCCATTAAAAAAAGAGTGTAAGAGGAGGAACGCCACTTACACTCTTTTTTCTTGCAGCCATTTACCAACAATAAGGGTAGCATCATCGTTGATTGGTTTCATCTCGCTTACAAGACAGGCCAAAATGGCATCAGGGGAGCGTCTATCGGCCACAATATATTCCCAGTTTTCTGGAAGTTGAATGCCATCAGAAAAAATGACCACAGTATCATTTGGATGATATGGGACATAGCGCTCTACACCACGAAAGGGACGCCCATTTAAAAAACCAGGATTTGAAATAAGATAATGCTTTTGTCTCGTAGGTGTAACGACTAGACAAGTGATATTCCCGATTCCAGCATATGATAATTGCTTTTTGTCGATATCAATCATGGCAATTCCTACTACAGAACCTCTCGATCCATAGAGAGAGCGATTCCCTTCTTGTAGGAGAGAAAGCGGCGGAAGCTCACCAGGTATGTGTGCTTCAATTTCCTGGATCATCTTCTCTGCCGAGGCTTTTGCCTCTGGACCGCTGCCTAATCCGTCTACGATGCTAATGATTGCTTTAGTATGATCAAATCCCACATAATAGCAATCACCAGACGGAGTATTAGGTTTTTTGGATGTGTGGTGGACACTGTATTGAAAAGAATAGGGTAATGGATTGTTTATATGCATTGCTATTCTAAATTCTTCACATAGGCTTCTCTCATTTGCTGGAGCGTTTTCCGTAAGATACGGGAAACCTGCATCTGTGAGATACCCAGTTTTTCACCAATTTGTCGTTGTGACCACTCTTCATAATACACATAATGGATCACCTGACGCTGCTGTTCATCCAAATCCTCCAACAGGCTCGATAAGTCCATCTTACGGTCTACATCCAAAAATCCGGGATCTTGATCCGGAATCATATCCATCAATGTATGCGAATCTTGTTCTTGATTGTCAGCTTTCATTGGAGTATCAAGAGAGAGAGCATGGATATTCCCCTTGTTCTCCATAATCTCCAGCACTTTCTCTTCCGAGACATCGAGTTTTTCCGCGATTTCATCAATGCGCGGAGAGCGCTGCAGTTCGATTGTCAATTCATCAATGGTTTTCTGCAGACGATATCCCATTTCTTTAATTGTACGAGGTACGCGAATGCTCCATGTTTTATCGCGAAGGTAGTGCTTCATCTTTCCGACGATAGTCGATACCGCATACGCGTCAAAGTTATGGCTGACTTCACTGTCGAATTTTTCAATGGCGCCAAGTAAAGCAAGCATACCTACTTGGTATAAGTCGTCCACCAAATGAAAGTCACGTGCCATTTTTGAAGCGAGTTTTCGTACGGTTGTCTGGTAGTCTTGAAGAATCTGCTCTAATAATTCTTCGGAGCCAGTCTCTTGGTATGTGCGAATTTGTTCAGTAATGTCACGGTTGAATGATTTCCTGGTGGACGTTTGGCTCACTTTCGCTCACCCCATCCCTTTTGAGATATTTAGTTAGTGAAACTTTAACCCCCTTCTCATCAGTTTCATACTCGATTTCGTCCATAAGTGTTTTCATCAGGTAAATTCCGAGACCACCTACATCAATTTCATCCAAGCTTTTTCCATGAAGGGAAGAAGCTTCATTTTTCAACCGTTTCGCATCAAACGGAGAAGAGCTGCCCTCATCACTAATTACAATACGCAGACGTTCAGTTTCTACATGAAAATCTACAATCATATCTCCGGCTTCGCTATTTCTATATGCATGACTTACTACATTATTACAGGCTTCAGCTAACGCTACTTTGATATCCTCAATATCGTTATAAGAAAAGCCCATCTGATAAGCAAGGCCCGAGACCGTTAAACGAATCACGCTTATATAATCGGCGCGTGCCGGAACATTTATTTTTACGTGGTCATTTAATTCTGGCATACGAATCCCCCCTGTAAAAATTACGCAATAGTTAAATACTGATCGACACCTGAGATCTGGAAGATACGCTGAATTTTTTCAGGAACTTCTTCTAGGTAGATCTCTCCGTTAATTGACTTGCGCAGCTTAAGCGCTGCTACGAACACACCAAGTCCGGTGCTGTCCATATAGTGAAGATTTTTGAGATTAACACGCAGTATTCTTTGATCCTTCTCTGCCAGCGGGAGCAAGATCTCACGTAGCTGAGGAGCGGAAGCAAGATCCAAATCACCATGAACGTATACACAAATATCTTTATCTGTTTCCCCTGTTTCAATTAAGAACGGAAGTTGATTCATTCATTTCACCTCTAACATCATTATATGTACACTATAATTTACTTTACCCCGGCTTCCCGGGAATCAAACAATGTGTTATGTGGCAAATTCATTCATTTTCTTTCGAACCATTACAATCGTATGGTCATCATCTAACTGGTATTCTTTTTCTTTAATCGCATATTGGTACATATGGTGAACAATTTCTTGTGAGGAAAGCGTAAGATCGGCTGTGGCAAGCGCCTCACGTAAAATTGAGTTATCGTCTGGCGCATCTGAGCCTTTCCGCTCTGTTACACCATCTGTATATAACACAATAAAGTCACCTTCTTCAAGTAAGATAGACTTTTCTTCATACTTCACGTTTGGATCAACGCCGAGGATCAAGCCTTTGGCATTCAGATCTTCACATGATTTTGAATGTGAATGATAATAGAGCGCAGGCTCATGACCGGCAGAAGAATACGTGAGTATGGAAGTGAGTGGGTCATAAATCGTATAGAACATTGTAACAAACAAGCTTGGATCAGCGTTTTTTAGTACAAGACGATTCAAGTATTCAAGAATCATATTGGCTGGTTTTACATCATTTTCTAATGTATCCATCGCATATTTGATCATCGACATACAAAGAGCAGCAGGAATGCCTTTCCCGACAATATCGGCTACGAGAATGCCCAATTTATTTTCCCCGTGCTTTGTATAGTAGTAGAAGTCTCCAGACATTTCACGAGCTGGGGTGCTGATAAAGCCCACATCAAGATCATGAAAGTCGTGAGCAAAAGCATCAGGGTAAAGTTTTTTCTGCATGGAGATTGCTACGTTAATCTCACTCTCCAGCTGCTTTTTCTTAAGTCGCAAGCTTTGTCTTTCCTGATATGCCATCCCAAAAGACACCATAATTTCCATTAGAAACTGGAAGGAGCGATCCCATACCTCAGGAAGAATATAGTCATGCTGTCTCATGATGCTAATATGAAGGGCTAAGATGTCTTCAGGTGGAATATCTTTTTCGATGAGCGATTTACTAAGCTGCTGACCGGCGTAAAGCTGCTGTTCGCCGGGATTTTGCAGATAGTGGAGCATGATTTTTTCGTAATACTCCTTCACTTGTTTCAAAAAACGCCCTCCTCTCGTGCAACACGTATAAACGCAGTAAGATGTTTAGAAAAGGTGCCATTTCACAGCGGTAATCACCGTGCCTTTACCTTCACTAGACTCAATTGAAAACTCATCCATTAAACGCTTCACTCCTGGGAGTCCAGCGCCAAGGCCACCGGAAGTAGAATAACCATCTTCAAGAGCTTTCATAACATCTTTAATTCCAGGTCCACTGTCGCGGGATATAATTTTAATACCTACCTTGTCGCCTTCATAAACAGGCGAAATCTCGATTTCCCCCTGTTTGGCATATAAATAGATGTTACGAGCCAACTCGGAGATCGCAGTAGTAATCCGTGCCTGGTCGACTTCTCCGAATCCAAGGGATTTGGCGAGATCCCGCCCACTTTGGCGAGCAACAACAATATCCCACTCGTTATAAACATGAATGCTAGGATTGTTGTCCACCGTTATCCCTCCAATGATTGCTTCAGTTTTTCCAAGCCTTGTTCCAGATTCATGGCTGTTTTGATGTTGCGAAAGCCAATTCCTAAGTCAATGAGCGTAATGCTAACAGCTGGTTGAATACCAGTGAATATCACCTCACAACCGAGAAGCTCGGACATTTTAACCACATCGCTTAGGACGCGCG
The DNA here is from genome assembly GCF_041379945.2 of Aneurinibacillus sp. REN35. Classification (NCBI taxonomy): domain Bacteria; kingdom Bacillati; phylum Bacillota; class Bacilli; order Caryophanales; family Paenibacillaceae; genus Aneurinibacillus; species Aneurinibacillus baijiui. Next base: position 28,844 of record NZ_JBFTXJ020000014.1, read on the forward strand.
CAATGTAGCTGTCAATCATCTGCACTGAGGTTAGATCGATTACAACGCCCGTCGAACCGGTTTTATGAATCATATTTAAAAGATCCTGTTGAAATTGTACCGCTGTTTTATCATCAAGTTCGATTTGAATGGAAACGAGCAGATAATTGCCGAGCTTTAATATTGGAATTCTCATTGTAGCATAGACCTCCTTAATTGATTTCGTTGATTTCTTTTCCTGTTTTTGCAAGAGCTACTCGAAGTCCCTGGCTCATAGAACTCAGCGTTGTTAGCATATCCATGTCGATTCCTAAGCTAATCATCGTTTGTGCAATCTCAGGCCGCACACCTACGACAATACACTCGGCTCCAATGAGGTGGATGGCTTCTGCCGCTTTAATAATATGCTGGGCCACCATGGTATTCACCTCGGCGACTCCCGTAATATCAATAAGTACAACCTTGCTTTCGTATTTGATGGCTCCATATAGAAGGTTTTGTGTAATCAACTCCGCGCGTTCCGTATCGATAGCACCGACAATAGGCATGACCGTAATGCTCTCGATTAATGGTATTAAAGGAGCGGACAATTCCATAATGGCAGAACGCTGCGCCAATAACCTATTCTTCCAAGAAGTGGCGTAAATATCGTGGATGATACTCATTAGCCGAAAGAAAAATTGATCCACTTCTTTCATTAAAGGAAGGATAAGAGTAGGATGCTGTTGCACATCTTCTGTTTCCAACAGAATACTACGGATGAAATAAAAAGGTTGGATAACCGTGGAAACAGGCACATCAGCTTCTGTACACTGCGGCACATAGCGGTAGCACAATTTTTCAATGCTATTGATAGCTTCTTCGCGCTCCTCTTCCTTTTCAGAAAAGAAGGAGGCAAAGTGGGTAAGAAATCCATCCTGAATCATGTGGGTAATGAATTTCTCGATGGTATGGTGATGTGCAGAGGAGGTCGCGGTGCACTGTTCTTTCCACAGTCTTTCAATTTCATCGCTATTGTCGTGAATAAACTGTTGAGAAGTTTTTCTGAACATAGTAGCACTCCTATCTTCAAATTGCATTATGCTTTATTGGTGTATTGTTTGCGAAATATAATGATGTGTGCTGTAACATAAACCTTCCCACTATATCTTAACATAGTTTATAGGGAGAAAAATACGGGTAATAAACTTCAGACACAATATCATTAACAGGAGGAAGGAAGCTATGCAGACAGCTATTACCATTGGTGTCATCATCTTAGCAATTGCTATTGTCGTTGTTTCGGTGATGCTGGTCCAATTTTTTCGCAATCTTAACGCCTTACTCAAACAAACAGATGAGACGATTCAGCACTTACAGATGAATGTAGATCAGATTATTGCCCGTGTTGATGTCTCATTAGAAGATTTAAATGTCATCTCTAAGGATCTAACAGGCAAAATGGACAAGCTAGAAAGTACCTTCAGTGCGGTTGACTCGATTGGCGAAGGTGTAAATTCACTCTCTCATCATGTGCAGCATAAAGTATCCCGTCCGCCGGAATGGGCGGATCGTGCGTTGGAGTTGCTGACTGCTGGCTTTAGCGTCTACAAAGGATTCGATCGTATGCGTCAGCTAGATGCACAGCGAGCAGAGGTGAAGCAGCGTGCCTAAGCTCAGTGAAAAGTCAAGGGGAAGAATTTCTTCCCCTGCTACTCCTCAGCATGACCCAATCGAAGAGAAATATTACGATAAGCTGGCATGGCTGGCGGATCGTACTGAAAAAACGCGCATTACAGATTTTATCGAGAACTATCAAAAGCCGAGTCATGTAATATGGACGAATTTGTTGGCCGGTGTATCACGCGGAGTCGGATTGACGATCGGTACGGCTATTATTATCGCTATTACCGTATATATTCTTAGTTTTTTTGTCTCTATGCCGCTCTTTGGTAAGTATATCGCCCAATTGCTCGATTGGGTGAACACGTTTAAAAGTACAGAATAGCAAGCCCATGGAGAGAGCCGCATGAACGATTGGATGCATTCGTTCATGCGGCATTTTTTCTGATCTTTATTTTACTCCATATAAAAGCACGCCCACAATAAAGCGGCGTGCCGTCCATGCGGATTTTTGTACGCAAATACAGGGCGGTTCCATATACTATGCTAAAGCCATGCACTATACAAGGCGAAGAATATAAAAGCTTTTACCACTCTGCTCTATAAATGAAACCGATAAGAAGAAATTGGATCAATGCAAGAGGGCTTATGAAATTCGTAGCTTGTATTTTATGAGTAAAATCGCCAAGATAGAGAAGAACCATTGAGAGAAGGAAGCGACTAGAAGAATGAAACAAGGAATTGGCGTTATTGATTCTGGCGTGGGAGGCCTTACGGTGGCCAAAGAAGTGCTGCGCCAGCTTCCGCGTGAAGCGGTTTATTATTTTGGAGATACGGCCCGCTGTCCTTATGGACCGAGGCCTGCAGAGGAAGTGCGTATCTTCTCGCTGCAGATGATTGAGTTTTTGCTTAAGCAAAATATTAAGGCGCTGATGATTGGCTGCAATACAGCAACGGCTGTTGTGCTGCAGGAAGTAAGCGAACAGCTTGATATTCCTGTTATCGGCGTAATTGAACCGGGCGCTCGCACGGCGATCAAAGAAACGAAGTCCGGGCGGGTAGCTGTAATCGGTACAGAAGGAACGATTCGAAGCGGAGCGTATGCGAACGCGCTTAAAAAGCTAAATCCTCAAGTGCAGGTAACAAGTCTTGCTTGCCCCACGCTTGTTCCCTTAGCGGAGAGCGGAAAGCTGCATGAAGTGGAAGGGCTTGAAATTGTACGTGAAGCGCTTCGTCCGCTCGCGAATGAAACGTTTGATACCTTAATCCTTGGCTGTACGCATTACCCTCTGATTGCCCATTTTATTCAGGAGGCAATTGGACCTGATGTTAAGCTTATCAGTTCGGCGGAGGAGGCAGCGCGTGAGCTGAGTGCTGTATTGTCTTTTCGACGTATGCTTGCAAATGGAGGAGATATTGTAAATCCTGCGCATCGCTTCTTCGCGAGTGGGAATACCGAACTGTTTATGTCGATTGCAGAAGAGTGGCTTCATATTAATGTACGTCCATGCCAGGTAGATTTAGCGCGGCAAGAAAAATAAAATTTGGACAAAGCATGTATAATTCTTCCCCAGGCTCGTATACATAGTAGTACAAAATGAGCCTGAGGAGGGGAAGCTATGGCACGCAGGTTGTCTTTGCTAAGTGCCTTTATTGGTTTTTTATTTGTACTGAGCGGATGTGGATTGTTCGGGCCGGATGATACTCCAAGCAACGGAGCGATTGATCCGCCGCCGCTTCATTCACAACCGTCCGCAGGAAGCGAGAAGGTGGATGCGCCAACGGGTGCAACAAGCCAAAAAACGGACAAACCGGTCAGCATGCATAAAGTGTATGTCCTTGATACTGAGGGGCTTGTTGTACCGTGGGAAGTAGAACTACCGAAGTCAGAAGGTATGGCCAAGAAGGTGCTCGGTTATATGGTGCAGGGAGGCGAATCTGAGAAAACACTTCCGCCGGGATTCCGTGCGGTGCTTCCAAAAGGAACCAAAATTCTTGGCATGACGATCAAGGAAGGCGTTGCTACTGTCGATTTCTCTCCTGAATTTAAAAAATATAAAGCCGAAGATGAACAGAAAATTCTCGAAGCACTAACATGGACGCTCACAGAATTTAATGGAGTCAAAGAGGTAAATATCTGGGTAAATGGACACCCACAGGAGGTAATGCCGGTAAAAGGAACGCCGGTATCTCACCTGAGCCGTGAAAATGGCATTAATGTAGAGATGTCAGATCAGGTAAAGCCGGGTCAGGCGATGGCCGTCACATTATATTTTCAAAATCAAGTGTCTGACAAGCTCACCTATTTCGTACCGGTAACCCGCTGGATTCCTAAAACCGATAACAAAGAGCTAGCGGTCGTCCAAGAACTGATCCAGGGGCCGCATTCCGGGTCGCCGCTGTTCTCGGCACTGCTTCCGACAATGAACGTAAAGAGCGTAAAGCAGCAGAAAGATATCATTGTTGTGAACTTTGATAACAAAATCCTTTCTTATAATCAAGGGCAGGCAAGCCCGGATGCTTTAGAGTCGGTAGTGCTTTCACTTACAGAGAATTCAAAAGCCAAAAAGGTGCAAATTATGGTAGATGGAAAAAATACGGTCAAAGCAGGCAGCATTGATTATACGAAGCCAGTAACCCGTTCTATGGTTACTGAAAGTCGGGCATACTAGAAGCCCGATACGAGGTTAAAGCGGGGTGCGCCCCGCTTTTTCTTTTCACATAAGTAGGGAGAGGAGCGGTACATGTTCGATCATAGGTTGTGCTATAATAAGCCAGAAATAATAATTGGGAGGGAATGGTATGCGAGTTGACGGACGTGAATATAATCAGATTCGACCTGTTACGATGACAGTTAATTATATAAAACATGCGGAAGGCTCTGTGCTGATTGAAGTTGGGGATACGAAGGTTATTTGTACGGCAACGGTTGAAGAGCGCGTACCGCCGTTCATGCGAGGCCAAGGACGCGGCTGGGTAACAGCAGAATACTCCATGCTGCCACGTGCTACTGAAACCCGGAATGTGCGTGAATCGAGCCGAGGAAAAGTGAACGGCAGAACGCAGGAAATCCAACGTCTTATCGGTCGTGCGCTGCGTTCTGTTGTGAATCTAGAAGCGCTCGGTGAGAGAACCATTTGGCTTGACTGTGACGTGATTCAAGCTGACGGAGGCACGCGTACCGCATCTGTTACCGGCGCTTATGTGGCAATGGTAATGGCGATGGGAAAGCTGATTGAGAAGCAATCGCTGACAAAGCTTCCGGTTACGGATTTTCTTGCCGCAGTAAGCGTAGGCATTCTGCAAGACAAGCCACATCTCGATCTATGCTATGTGGAAGATTCACAGGCTAAGGTAGACATGAATATCGTCATGACCGGACAGGGAAAATATGTAGAGGTTCAAGGAACTGGGGAAGAGGCTCCCTTCAGCCCAGAAGAACTTCAGGGTATGCTCACTTATGGCCAAAAAGGTGTTATGGATCTCGTATCTATACAAAAAGAAGTCTTAGGAGCGCTCGGTGAAACAATTGGCAATACGGACGGGGAGGCTATTCGCAATGCCTAAAAAAGCGTTTCCCTGGCACCAGATTGTTTTAGCCACCAAAAATAAAGGAAAGATCAAAGAGTTCAGCCGCATGTTTGACCCATTTGATGTGGAGGTTTTAACGATCGCTGATCTGCCTGATTTGCCGGATGTAGTAGAGGATGGCGATACGTTTGAAGCTAATGCTCGGAAGAAGGCTGAGGTTATCTCTAAGATCACAGACCTGCCGGCGCTTGCCGATGATTCCGGACTTGAAGTAGAAGCACTGGGCGGTGAGCCGGGCGTATATTCAGCCCGCTTTGCCGGTCCGGATGCGACAGATGCCGAGAATAATGCCAAATTGGTGGCTAGAATGCAGGGTGTACCTGAAGCGGCCCGTCAGGCACGTTTTGTTTCTGTGCTTGCGCTTGCTATTCCTGGTGAGGAGACTATGTTCGCACGGGGAACGTGTGAAGGACGTCTCGTGCTTGAGGCTTCGGGCAGCAATGGATTTGGCTATGATCCTCACTTCTATGTGCCTGAAAAAGAGCGGACAATGGCTGAACTTTCGCCTGAGGAGAAAAACCGGATTAGTCATCGTGGTGTAGCGGTGCATGTGTTAGAGGGTATGCTTATGGAGCGTTTCTCATGAACGTGATAGTGGTAAGTGACACTCATGGGAGCGTACAGCATCTATCCGAGATTCTGACCCGTCATCCCCATGCAGCAGCCTTCCATTGTGGAGACTTTTGTTATCCGCTAGAACAAGCACCAGAATTTACGTATGTACACGGCAACTGTGACAATGAGATAGGAGTGCCGGAGGAAAGAGTGATAGAACTTGGCTCACTTCGTATTCTTCAGACACATGGTCATACATACGGAGTGAAGCAGAATCCGATGCGCCTGCGCTACCGAGCCACGGAGGTGGGGGCGAATCTTGTGCTGTTCGGGCATACGCATGAAGTTACTGCGGTTTATGAAGAAGGCATCTTGTATGTAAATCCGGGCAGTATGCTTCTTCCGCGTTCGTATTTTTCACCAACGTATGCGCTTCTAACAATAGAAGAGGATGGAGAGGATAGACGAGTGATCGTCTCTTTCTATTCTCCAGAAGGAGTGGAGCAATCCGGCCTGCGTCGGGTGTTCCCTTTAACACGGACGGTGGAGGAATAGTCGGATTATATAATGCCACTTCAGGGAGGTGAATACGAATGCCCCAACATGATAATGAAAAAGTTGTTCTTTTTCCCGGTCTAGTTGAAAAAAGGCTGAGAGAAGCCAGAGCGGCGGCAGAAGAAAGCGAGTATGATCAAGCGCTTGAACACGTACAAGAACTTCTGCGTATTACACCAGATGATCCAGAAGCGCTTCTTACTGCTGCTGATATCCTTATTCAAGCCAACCGCTTTGAAGAAGCGATGCCGCTAGTCGCCCGGTTGTGGGAAGAGAGGACGGGTGATACGGCAGAAATATTCCGGGCTTATTTGGGCCTATTGCTTAAGCTAGAAGACTTTAATCGAATCGAAGAACTGCTTACGCAAGCGGTAGAAATAAAAGAATTGATGCCGTTCATGCAGGAAATTGAAGCGATTCGCGAGACATTTCAAATGGTAGAGACACAGAAGGAGCAATGGAAGGAAGATGAATTGTTCTCACGTCAATCTACTCTTAAGAAAGCAGAGGCTGACCCGACATACATAACACGTCTGTACGAAAAATTAGAGGGCGGCACGTTTGAGGAGCAGCTTGGAGCAATTGAGCAACTGAAATACATACCTTCACCAGAAACGATTTCCGTAATAAAAGAATATCTTATGCTTGTATATCCTGAGCCGATGCTAAAAACATTTGCGCTACGCGCGCTTAAGCAGATGGGTGAGGTCGGACCTGTGTACCTGTATAAGTTCGATCAGAAGTTTGAAACATTGATTGAAGATACTCCTATGCATGATGAAGACATGCCTGAGGGAGAACGCGCTGTACTTGAACATCTATCACATATTGCTTATAAACAGGATGCCTCCTTTATTTCCTTCGCCTTTCAATTATGGATGGAATATCTTTTTTCCATTTATCCGCTGCATCCTGAGGTCGATAAGCCGGGTGAGTGGGCGGCAGCTCTGCATTATAGCGTAGCTAAGCTGTTGCGCATGGAAGAAAGTGGACGGCAGGTGGCTAAGTTGTATCATATTCCGTTTCCTGTGATTGAGAAAAACTTTGAAATGTTAACTCAAGTGCTGCAATTAGAGTCGAGATCTACTGATCTGTAGTCGAGGCGCTTCCTTTTTTAAAAGAAAAAATATAGGTGAAAAAGCGTCGTACATATACATGATGTATATTAAATCTGTAGAGTTGAAAAGGAATTTGATTATGATATAATGAAATGGTTATAATGGCAGATGTAGTACAGCATACATAGTGTGGATGAAGTAAGCAGCACTTGTATTGGTCATAGATTTTTAGGAGGGGAAAGTTTAAATGAAGGCAACTTGGGAAAAGTTAGAGAATAACCAGGGCGTATTGACGATTGAAGTTGAAGAAGCCCGTGTAGATGAAGCAATTGACCAGGCGTTCACGAAAGTCGTAAAAAAAGTGAACATTCCTGGCTTCCGTAAGGGGAAAGTTCCGCGCAAGATTTTCGAAGCGCGTTTTGGGGTAGAATCATTATATCAAGACGCACTGGATATTATTTTGCCAGAAGCTTACACAGAAGCGGTACAAGAGACAGGTATCGAGCCTGTTGATCGTCCAGAAGTGGATGTAGAGCAAATCGGTAAAGGTCAACCGCTTGTTTTCAAAGCAACAGTAACAGTAAAACCAGAAGTAAAGCTTGGTGAATACAAAGGCCTAACAGTAGAAGAAAAAGACTTTACTGTAACAGAGGAAGCCATCGCAGAAGAATTGAGCCAAATGCAAAACCGCAGCGCTGAACTGGTTGTACTTGAAGAAGATGCTGCAATTGAAAAAGGTGACTATGCGATCATCGACTTCCAAGGTTTCGTAGATGGCGAAGCATTTGAAGGCGGAGAAGCAGAAAACTATCAGCTTGAAGTTGGTTCTAACACATTCATTCCTGGCTTCGAAGATCAAGTCATCGGCTTGAAAAAGGACGAGGAAAAAGAAGTAAATGTTACGTTCCCTGAAGAATACCATGCGGCTGAACTTGCAGGAAAACCTGCTGTATTCAAAGTGAAGGTAAATGAAATTAAACGCAAAAACCTGCCTGAGCTTGATGACGAGTTCGCCAAAGATGTAAGCGAGTTCGACACGCTTGACGAATTGAAAGCTGACATCAAGAACAAGCTGGAAGAAAAAGCGAAAACAGACGCTGAAAACTATAAAAAAGAATCGCTGATCGAAAAAGCTGCTGAAGGCGCAGAGATTAATCTACCTGAAGTAATGGTAGAGAACGAAGTAAACCATATGGTAAACGACTTTGCACAACGCCTTCAATTCCAAGGCATGAATCTTGATCTGTACTACCAATTCACAGGTCTTGATGAAGAGAAGCTTCGTGAGCAATTCCAAGAGGATGCTGAAAAACGCGTACGCACTACATTAGTGCTTGAGGCGATTGGAAAAGCTGAAAATGTGGAAGTAACAGATGAGGATATTAATCAAGAGCTTGAAGAGTTGTCTAAGCAATACAACCGTCCGGTTGATGAGCTGCGCAATATCTTTGGTGCGCGTGATAATATGGAAAGCCTGCAAAATGATATTCGCATTCGCAAAACAATCGATCTTCTTGTCGAGAGCAGCAAATAATGTCATAATAACAACAACCAAAAACAAGGCACGAATTTTCGTGCCTTGTTTTTCCAAACTAATCATACATAACGAGTTTTGAAAGGAGGATTGCTGTTTTATGAGTGTTATACCTTATGTTGTGGAAAGTACGAATCGGGGGGAACGAGCATACGATATTTATTCCCGGCTTTTGAAAGACCGCATCATCATGCTAGGATCTGAGATTGATGACCAGGTGGCTAATGCAATTGTAGCGCAGCTATTATTCTTAGCTGCTGAGGATCCAGATAAGGACATACACTTATACATAAATTCTCCTGGAGGCTCAATTACAGCAGGCATGGCGATCTATGATACCATGCAGTTCATAAAGCCGGACGTGTCGACGATATGCATCGGCATGGCTGCCAGTATGGGTTCGTTCCTACTGATGGCTGGAGCCAAGGGCAAGCGGTATGCACTGCCGCATAGTGAAGTGATGATTCATCAGCCGCTTGGAGGAATCCGAGGTCAGGCTGCAGACATTAAAATCCATGCTGAGTGGATTTTAAAGACGAAAGAGAAGTTGAATCAAATCTACGCTGAGCGTACAGGTCAGCCGCTTGAAAGAATTGAACGCGACACGGACCGCGACCGGTTCTTAGATGCCCTTGAAGCAAAAGAATACGGGTTAATTGACGAAGTCATCACTCGTAATGATCAAAAGTAAGGGGTGATTTCATGTTTAAATTCAACGATGAAAAAGGCCAACTCAAGTGTTCGTTTTGCGGTAAGTCTCAAGATCAAGTACGCAAGCTTGTAGCTGGTCCTGGTGTATACATTTGCGATGAGTGTATTGAATTGTGCACAGAGATTGTCGAAGAGGAATTAGGTACTGAAGAAGAGATTGATCTCAAAGAAATTCCGAAGCCGCATGAAATTCGAGCATTTCTTGACGATTATGTAATCGGTCAGGAGGCAGCCAAAAAATCGCTGTCTGTTGCAGTGTATAATCACTATAAACGTATCAATACCGGTTCGAAAATTGATGATGTAGAACTGGCGAAAAGTAACATATTGATGCTTGGACCAACAGGAAGCGGAAAGACGCTTCTGGCTCAGACAATGGCTCGCATCTTAAATGTCCCATTTGCCATTGCGGATGCGACATCACTAACTGAAGCTGGTTATGTGGGTGAAGATGTAGAGAATATTCTCTTAAAGCTTATCCAGGCTGCTGATTATGATGTGGAGAAGGCCGAGCGCGGCATTATTTACATTGATGAGATTGATAAAGTAGCTCGTAAGTCGGAGAATCCGTCTATTACGCGTGATGTATCGGGTGAAGGTGTACAGCAAGCATTGCTGAAAATTCTTGAAGGTACGGTTGCCAGTGTGCCGCCACAAGGTGGACGTAAGCATCCGCATCAAGAGTTTATTCAAATCGACACCTCCAACATCCTCTTCATTGTAGGTGGAGCGTTTGATGGTATTGAGTCGCTGATCAAGCGTCGTGTTGGCAAGAAAGTTATCGGATTCGGTGCGGACGCCGATGCGACAACGAGAGATTTGAAATCAGGTGAATTCCTGCAGAAAGTGCTGCCGGAAGATCTGCTTAAATTCGGTTTAATTCCTGAATTTGTAGGTCGTCTGCCGGTCATCACAACATTGGAGCCGCTTGATGAAGATGCACTTATCCGTATTTTGACGGAGCCAAAGAATGCGCTCGTTAAGCAGTACCAGAAGCTTCTTGAGATGGATGAAGCAGAGCTGGTATTTACAGACGAAGCGCTGCGTGAAATTGCTAAGGAAGCAATCAAGCGCAATACGGGTGCTCGTGGACTTCGCTCAATCATCGAGGGGATTATGCTTGACATTATGTTCGACCTACCATCCCGTGATGATATTGTGAAGTGTGTCATTACAGATGAAACCGTTAAGAAAAAAGGTCATCCTGAATTATACACAAAACAGGGCAAGCTCATTGAAGAAGGAAAAGACAAAAAACCGGAAAGCGCATAACGCGCCACCCGCTCAAAAAAGTCATCGGAGTGCTCTCCGATGGCTTTTTTATATGTAAATGAACAGACTCTATATACGTATATCTATTTTTCGCAGGCCTTTTTCCTGCAGCCTAATGAAATAATAAAAGCGGACCTGCAAGTTTAACTGCTTCCACCTTTGAAGTATTTGTAAGTTTTAAACTTGCCCGCTTTTAGAAATGGAATGGACAATACTGCTTCCTGAAAAGGAAAAGAGCCGAGAAAAAGGGATGTGCGTATTATTCGTTTATTCCCCCTGCTTCTAGGCAATAATACACCTAGAAAACACGAGGCGCTGACTTCGGATATTCCGTACAACAGGAGGGACATATGAACTGGACACTACTACTTACGCTAATTCAAGTCTTCTTTGCGGTGATCATCGGGATGTACTTCATGAGCCTGCTGAAAAATCAGCGCAGCAGCCGAACGTATGTTGACCGTGAATCACGCAAGGAGATGGAGCAACTGCGCAAAATGCGCTCTGTTTCGTTATCTGAACCGCTTTCTGAGAAAACCCGTCCGGCCACATTAAGCGATATTGTAGGCCAAGAAGATGGCATTCGTGCATTGCGTGCCGCGTTATGTGGGCCAAATCCTCAGCACGTTATTGTTTATGGTCCTCCAGGTGTCGGCAAAACGGCAGCCGCCCGCGTAATTCTAGAGGAAGCGAAAAAACAGCTTGCTTCTCCGTTTAAAGAAGATGCTTTATTTACAGAAATTGATGCGACCACCGCACGTTTTGATGAGCGTGGGATTGCAGATCCTCTGATTGGTTCGGTGCATGATCCGATCTACCAAGGTGCGGGGGCAATGGGACAAGCGGGTATACCTCAGCCAAAGCCAGGTGCGGTTACGAAGGCGCATGGGGGAATTCTATTTATTGATGAGATTGGAGAGCTTCATCCTGTACAGATCAATAAATTGCTAAAAGTGCTCGAAGATCGGAAAGTGTTTTTAGAAAGCGCGTATTATAGTGAGGAAAATCAACAAATTCCAAAGCATATTCATGATATTTTCCAAAACGGATTACCTGCCGATTTTCGTCTTGTTGGTGCTACGACACGGACACCAGATGAACTTCCGCCTGCCATTCGTTCGCGCTGTCTAGAGATCTTCTTCCGTTCTCTCGTTCCTTCAGAAGTTTATGCGATTGCCATGAATGCAGTGGATAAAATGAAGATGGATATCGAAGAGACTGCCGTAGAATTTTTAACCCGTTATGCGACGAATGGTAGGGAAGCTGTCAATATGGTGCAGATTGCAGCCGGGATTGCCATTACAGAACAGCGGGAAAAAATTATGCGCTCTGATATTGAATGGGTGGTTAACAGCAGCCAGAAATCGCCGCGTCCGGATAAAAAAGTATTGGGCGGCTCATTTGTAGGATTGGTAAACGGATTGGCTGTCTATGGTCCGAATATGGGAGCCTTGCTTGAGATTGAAGTAACAGCATCCAAAACGGCTGAGCCGGGAATGGGGACGATTACGATTACCGGTGTGGTGGATGAAGAGGAGATGGGCGGTAAAGGACGAACACTGCGCCGCAAATCAATGGCAAGAGGTTCCTTGGAGAATGTGCTAACAGTGCTGCGTCTTCAAGGAGTAAATACGCATGATTACACGCTTCATGTGAACTTTCCCGGCGGTATTCCGATTGATGGACCTTCAGCAGGTACTGCCATGGCAACGGCGATTTACTCAGCAATCGCCGAGCAGCCGATAGACAACTATGTAGCCATGACTGGAGAATTGAGCATTCATGGAGCGGTCAAGCCAATCGGAGGCGTAGTAGCCAAGGTCGAGGCAGCGCGTTTTGCAGGTGTCAAAAAAGTTCTGGTACCCAAAGACAACTGGCAGGATATTTTTGAGCAGATGGAAGGCATACAGGTTATTGCGGTGGAGCGTCTAGACGAGGTACTGAGTCATGCGCTTATTCCACAAAGCCAGACGGAGACTCAGCCGATTGAGGCTGCACTGCGACAAGCGACTGAAATTCTGAACCCTTCTCCTACCTCCATGTAGAAAAACCGCTTTCCTGTACCGGAGCATTAGACAACGACCAGCAGTTAAGCTAAAATGAAGTGAAGACAACCTTGTATTTACTGTCATTTTTATTCAGAAGGATACAGGGACTTGGAGGTAGAAAAGATGGGAACAACCGAAAAAGAGAGACAAATCCCTCTTCTCCCGTTGCGAGGATTGCTGGTGTTTCCGGGCATGGTTCTACATCTTGATGTAGGACGAGCCAAGTCGGTGAAAGCGCTAGAAAAAGCAATGGTGGATGATAACCTCATTCTCCTGTCTACGCAGGAAGAAGTGCACATCGAGGAGCCGGAGAAGGAGCAGATCTTTCTGATCGGCACCGTAGCTAAGGTAAAGCAAATGCTGAAGCTGCCCAATGGAACAATTCGCGTGCTTGTAGAAGGGATTAGCCGCGCCAAAATAGAGGATTATCTTCAGGAGGACGAATATTTCGAAGTCCAGATTTCATATCTTGACGAAGAGGAAGAACTGTCCCCTGAAATCGAGGCGCTTATGCGCACTGTACTCGCTAATTTTGAGCAGTACATTAATTTGTCTAAGAAGATTATTCCAGAGACCTTTGCCTCTGTGTCTGATATTTCGGAGCCGGGACGCCTCGCCGATATCATTACTTCCCATCTGCCGCTCAAGATTCGAGATAAACAGGATATTCTTGAAACCATCTCTATCAAAGAACGTCTTGAGAAGTTACTTGGCATTCTTAATAATGAGCGTGAAGTATTGGAATTAGAACGCAAGATTGGCCAGCGGGTGAAGAAGCAAATGGAAAAGACGCAGAAGGAATACTATCTGCGTGAACAGATGAAGGCGATTCAAAAAGAGCTGGGTGATAAAGAAGGACGCGCCGGTGAAGTAGAGGAACTGCGTAAAAAGCTCATAGAAGCCAATCCGCCTGAGAATATTATAGAGAAGGTAGAGCGTGAACTCGAACGTTTAGAGAAGACGCCTCCAACCAGCGCGGAAGGAAATGTTATTCGTACGTATATTGATTGGTTGATTGCCCTACCTTGGGACAAACGGACAGAAGACAATCTTGATCTGTACAATGCGGAAAAAGTGCTTGATGAAGATCATTTTGGACTAGAAAAAGCCAAGGAGCGCGTACTTGAATACTTGGCGGTGCAGAAGCTTGTAAATAAGCTTAAAGGACCAATCCTTTGCCTTGTAGGGCCTCCAGGTGTTGGGAAAACGTCGCTTGCTCGCTCGGTTGCTCGGGCGCTGAATCGTGAGTTTGTACGCATCTCGCTTGGCGGTGTACGCGATGAAGCCGAGATTCGCGGTCACCGACGGACATATGTAGGAGCCATGCCTGGCCGCATCATCCAGGGGATGAAATCGGCAGGAACGACAAATCCGGTCTTTTTATTGGATGAGATCGACAAGATGTCGATGGACTTCAGAGGAGATCCGGGAGCTGCCCTGCTTGAGGTGCTGGACCCAAACCAAAACGATACGTTTAGCGATCATTACATTGAAGAACCGTACGATCTCTCCTCTGTTATGTTTATTACGACGGCAAACGCGGTACATACGATTCCGCGTCCGCTGCTTGACCGGATGGAGATGCTCTATATCCCGGGCTATACGGAGATTGAAAAGCTGAAAATTGCGCAGGATTATTTGCTCCCGAAACAGATGGAGGAGCATGGACTTGGCCGCGATCGTCTACAGGTGCAGGAAGAAGCGCTGCTGAAGGTCGTGCGTCAATATACGCGTGAAGCCGGTGTGCGTAACCTCAATCGCATGATGGAGACGATCTGCCGCAAAGCTGCACGCATGATTGTAGCGGGTACGAAAAAGCGGGTGGTCGTTACCGCAAAAACGCTTGAGGATATGCTTGGCAAGCCTAAATTCCGCTACGGAATGGCCGAAGTGGAAGATCAGATCGGTGCAGTGACCGGATTGGCATGGACGGAAGCTGGTGGCGACACATTAACTATCGAAGTATCCGTGGTTCCAGGTAAAGGGAAGCTAACATTAACCGGAAAGCTGGGCGACGTGATGAAGGAATCTGCCCAAGCGGCCTTTAGCTACATCCGTTCCCGTTCGAAGGAGTTAAATATCGACCCTGAATTCCATGAGAAATCGGATATTCATATTCACGTACCTGAGGGTGCGATTCCGAAAGATGGTCCATCTGCGGGAATTACGATGGCGACTGCGCTTGTATCGGCATTGTCCGGCGTGTCCGTATCCCGCGAGGTAGCGATGACGGGCGAGATAACCCTTCGCGGCCGGGTGCTGCCGATCGGTGGACTGAAAGAAAAGGCATTGGCGGCGCACCGCGCCGGTCTGAAGACGATTATTATGCCGAAAGATAATGAAAAAGATATCGAAGAAATTCCGGAAAGCGTGCGAAATGATCTGAAGTTCATTCCTGTAGAACATCTTGATCAGGTGCTGAAAGTCGCGCTGATGAAGGTGGTCAAAATATGAAAGTAACACAGGCTGAATTTGTGATTAGTGCCGTTTCTCCAAAACAATATCCAGAAGGGACCCTGCCGGAGTTGGCGCTGGCAGGGCGTTCTAATGTCGGGAAGTCTTCCTTTATTAATAAGATGATTAACCGAAAAAATCTGGCGCGTACATCATCTAAACCTGGGAAAACGCAGACGCTTAATTATTATTTAATTAACAAAGACTTGTATTTTGTCGATTTGCCGGGATATGGATACGCCAAAGTATCCAAAACAGAGAAGGCAAAATGGGGTCCGATGATGGAGGAGTATCTGCGATCAAGAACACAGCTTAAAGCCGTGCTTCATGTAGTAGATATTCGTCATCAACCAACAAAAGATGATCAGGGAATGTTTGAATATCTTAAGCATTATGATATTCCAATCATTGTTGTTGCTACGAAAGCGGATAAAGTTCCGCGCGGTAAATGGCAGAAGCATATGAAAGAGATCCGTACCGCCCTCGGCATGGAAAAAGAGGATACGATGATTCTCTTCTCTGCTGAGACAGGGATGGGAAAAGATGAAGCCTGGTCTGCCATCTGGAAGAAGATTAATGAGGCGAAAGAGCGGGAAAAAGTGCAAGCCCAATCCGCATCGCTTGCCGAAACAGAAGAATAAGTTAAAGCAAAGGAGGCACCCGTTCAAGGGGAGGCCTCCTTTTTGTATACCGTTATTTATTTAGTGTCTGAAAGGAAGTTTTCCGCCGCTTTATCCAAGCTGTAACCTGATCGGGCTGAAGTTCTGCGAGAATCATACCGATAAAGATGAATAAGCAGCCTACAAGCGCCCGCCCGCCAAGCACTTCTTCGTTGAACAGATAAGCGGTAACCGCTGCAAAAACAGGCTCCATAGCGAAGATCAGCGCGACACGTGTGGCTGTCGTAAAGCGCTGACACTCAGTTTGTGCCAAAAAGGCAAGCGCCGTTGCAGGTATGGCGGTAACCAATAATGCCCAATAGATAATAGGAGTTGTAAGTGCTTCCCATGTCAACGTAGTCCGCCAATCTTCAAAGAAAAAGGCGGACCCTCCGCTTAGCACGGCTACCGTAAGGATTTGCACGAATGCTAATGCCAGAGAGGGAAAATGCGGAGCATAGCGTCCAGTAAAGATAATCTGAAACGCAAACGAAACAGCCCCCATAAATACGAGTAGATCCCCTTGATTGACATTTAATGCGTCTCCTAATGTTAATAAGTACAGACCGACGGTAGCAAGCGTAATACCGATTACTGCCGGTATTTTTGGTCGCTGCTTTAGAAGAAATAAGGCGAATACCGGTACAAGGACGACAGAGAGCCCGGTAATGAAGCCGGCTTTAGATGAACTCGTATACAAGAGACCAATCGTCTGAAAAGCATATCCAGAGAATAACCACACCCCCAAGATGATGCCGGATAAGATGAGCTTACCGTTCAACTGCTTAAGCTGTACACGGTAAAACAACAATAAAAATAAAAACAAAAAAACGGAGGCTAAAAAAAAGCGTATTCCATTAAAGGTAAGCGGAGGTAGCGTAGCGATCGCATTCTGTACAATGACAAACGTTGCTCCCCATACAAGCGCTACAAGTAATAAAATTCCATCTGCAATCATAGACTTTTTCAATCTGCTTTACACCCCTTATATTATGTTTCTGACTTTTTGTATTGAAATTTCTAATTATATACAGTTCATTCTATTATATCAATCATAAAAGCAGAAGAGTAATAAAATTTCTGACTAGTTAGTAAGTAATGGAAGGGATCATATGGTCCTGTGCAGAATGTTGTGTAGTATGAAAGTACGAGAAGTAGGGGGATGCCGATGGAAAATCTGCTGAAGACGCGCAGTGCCCGTTCAGGGCTTGCTAAAGTACAGCGTGTGGCTAAACGAATCGAGCCAATTCTTCGTAAAGCCAGTTCACTTGAACACTGCACAGAAGAGATTCGGCGCATCATGGATGATGAATTGGCACAGGATGAATACTTTGTATTTGTAGATGCAGAAGGTCGTGGATTGCTGCATACGAACCGTCTACGGGAGGGTACGTTATTTAATGATTCAGTTGGCAGGAAAGCGGCGACTACGAATGAGGCGCTTCTTCAATTATATGAGCGCAATACAGGTGAGATCTTGATCGATGCTTCCTGCCCGATTATTCAGTTAGCAGATGGCAGACGATATAATTTGAGAATGGGCCGTTTGGTACATAAGCCGTTTCTTACCCCGGCCATATATGGTTTAGGCGTGACGCCTTCTGTTGTTATGGTAGGTGCAGGAATGGCGATAGGAGAGCGAACCCTTGGATTTCTTATCTGCGCTGCTCTTTCCTTGCTTGTTGGTATCCTTGGTGCTACCTGGCTGCATTTTCAGATCCAAAAAAGGTTAAGAGAATGGTACCGTGTCACGCGCAGCATTTCTGCGGGCAATCTGACTGTTTCGGCTCCGCGTCACGGAAGAAATGAATTTGCCCAGATGGGATATGAGCTAAATAAAATTGTAATCGGAACACGCGATATTATTCGTGAATTGGCCACATCGGCAGAAGTAACACAGGAAGTTAGCGCCCATCAAGCGGTTGAATCGAGAGAATTAGCTGAGGCATTTGAACAGATGTCAGAGATGATGCGCACTTTTCGCGAAGGAACTGAAGGGCAACTTGGCTCACTTGAAGAACTTCGTGCCATGATGACACAGATGATGGATGAAGTGAACCGAATGCAAGAGCATATGGATGGGACAAGGCAGCTCTCAGCACAGGTAACGGAGATATCCAAGCGAGGCACAACTGCGGTGGAGGATTCGGAAGTCCAGATGAAGCAGATCGAGAGTGCGGTCGAAGATTCGATGCGCACGATAACACAGGTGTCAAAAAGTACGGAAGAGATGATGAAGAAAGTATCATCCATCACTCAAATCGCACGTCAGACGAATATGCTAGCACTCAACGCATCAATTGAAGCCGCCCGTGCTGGAGAAAGCGGCCGAGGCTTTGCTGTAGTCGCAGGAGAAATCCGTAACCTTTCAGAAAGTACATCGGCATTTGCAAAAGATATTCTAGAGACATTAGAGGAAGCACGAAATCAAGCAATACAGGCCGCTAAGAAAGCGGCTGTTAGTGTTACTGCCATTGAGAAAGGGGTTCAGGTCAGCAAGATTGCCGGCGAAGCCATTCAGGAGATGACAAGTGCCGCCGATCATACAAGACACCGTATTAGTGCTACGTATGAGGTCGCTAACCAGGTTCTTACGGACATATGTGAAATCGAGAAGATTATTGCCAATCTAACCGGAATTGCTGAGCAGTTTACGGAATCAATGACAAAAGGTGCTGCAGCGGTAAGTGAGAAGGTTATAGGTGTTCAGCAATTAGCTAAGGATGCTGAGATTCTATCGGAGCAGTCAGGAACGCTTCATAAAGTGGTAAAAAGGTTCTCAATATAATCGTATATACAAAGATAGTATGGCTGAGACATAATCGATTTTCACAAAAACTTTACAAAAGATCAATATTTTTTCATTACAATAGCCAATATAACGTACATGACCTAGAAAAATTGATAGATAAGGTTGATTTCATGGAAAAATACAGTGCAGTCATCGATATGGGTTCCAACTCAGTTCGCCTTGTCATTTATTATGAGGCGGAAGAAGGAGCATGGTATGAAGTCGATAACATAAAAAACACCATTCGTCTCAGTTCCTTTCTTACAGAGCAAAATGAAATCACTGAACAAGGAATAACTGAAGTACTGCGGGTGCTATATCAATATCGACAGTTGTGTACAGCCCGCTCTGTCTCTTCTATAACCGGTGTAGCAACAGCCGCAGTACGAAACGCAAGCAATAGGCAGGCCGTTCTACAGCGGATTGAAGAGGCAACCGGGTTTACATTTCGCGTGTTATCGGGGGAAGAAGAAGCGTACTACGGCTATTTGGCTGTCATCAATACGATGAATGTATCAGAAGGCTTTACGATAGATATTGGAGGAGCGAGTTCAGAACTTGTTAGGTTTTCAGAGCGAAAGCTTGTCGCAAGCCATAGCTTTCCCTTCGGTGCCGTAACGCTGACCCGCCAATTCTTCCGCAGTGGCACACCAACCGATGCAGAGCTTTTGACCCTTGAGAAATATTTACAAGAGCAGTTTGCGGCCTATCCCTGGGCAAAGCAAGAAGGATATGCATTAATCGGAATGGGAGGGACCGCACGCAACGTAGCAAAAATTCAGCAAAAACTGATACGGTATCCGTTTGCCAGCCTGCATCATTATCAGCTAAAGAAATACCAAGTCGATGGTGTATTTCATTATCTTAAGGAACGCTCACATGTACAGATGCAGGGAGTAGAAGGACTGTCGAAAGAACGAGCGGATATTATTATCGCAGGTACTCTTATTATCAAGGTACTGCTTGAGCATATCGGAAGTACTTGTTTTCTTATCAGTGACAAGGGCTTGCGTGACGGTGTATATATGGAATCCCAGCTTCAAGCCCGCAGCAGCGAAGTAGTGGAGGATGTTATAGAAGAAGGCGTACAAGCGCTTATGATCAATTATAAGGTGAACAGATCCCACGCGCGGCATGTGGATCGTTTATGCCGAACAATGTTTATGCAGCTATCGCAGGAAGCATTGCATTCATACGGTAGCGAAGAACTTCGTCTGCTGAGCGTGGCGGCCCGCCTGCATGATATTGGCCGCACGATCAATCTGGGGGAGTGGCAGCAGCATACATTTTATTTGATGGTGCATGTTGTTCTGCCGGGGCTGACACATAGACAGCGCCTGCTGGCTGCGCTTTTGGCCTCCTATAAAAGCGCCAAGCGGATGCAGCAGCTTGCGGCCACGTATGAGTCCATGCTCTCAGAGGCAGATTTGCAGTTGGTCGAGCAATTGGGCCTGCTTTTGCTTATGTCACGCGCGCTTGATCGGACAGAGAGCCAGCAGGTAGCGAGCATAACGTTTATACGTAAAGACGGTGCGGTTATCCTGCGCTGTCGAGGACGGATTGATGAACATTCTCTAGAGGCGCAGACACTTGACGAATACAGAAAAAAATTCAAAAAGCAATTTGGTCTACCGCTCCGTATTGAGTGGTTATAACGAAGAGGAAAAGAGGTAGGGAACGATGGGGGAAATCACAGTTGTGAACGAGGGGAGCAAGAAAATTAATTTTGACAACACTTCCTATTATATCAATCGGGAGTTAAGCTGGCTTGCGTTTAATCGCCGTGTACTCGAAGAAGCGGTCGATTCAAATAACCCGGTGTTGGAGCGGCTTAAGTTTCTTGCCATCAGCAGCTCGAACTTAGATGAATTCTTTATGGTTCGTGTCGGGTCAATGAAGGATCAGGAGAAGCATGGCGTGACGACGCCGGAGAACAAGGCGGGGATGACACCAAGGCAGCAGTTAAATGCGATATCCCGTGAAACGCATGATATGGTACATACGCAATATGAGCTGCTGCACCATGAAATCATTCCGTTGTTGGCCGAGCAGGGCATCTCATTTTTAAAGCCGGAAGACATAACGGACGAGCAGCAGAAGTTTTTGCGGACCTATTTCTATGATCGGATCTATCCGGTGCTTACACCGATGGCAGTAGATGCAAGTCGACCATTTCCAATGCTGTTGAATAAAAGCGTGAACTTGGCCGTAATGCTTGAGAGCGAGAAAGACGGAAAGAATAAAGTGCTGTTTGCTGTTGTGCAAGTACCATCCGTTCTTCCCCGCTACATCCAGCTTCCGAGCACAGAAGGCATAGCCCAATTTCTTCTGCTAGAGGATGTCATTTGCCATTACGTTGATTTTCTTTTTAAAGGCAATCGGATTCTTTCAGTCAAGCCGTTTCGGATTACGCGCAATGCCGACTTAACGCTTGATGAAGAGGGCGCAGAAGATCTTCTTAAGGAGATTCAGAAAGAATTAAAAAAGCGGCGTTGGGGAGCGGCTGTGCGTTTAGAAGTTACTCGTGATATGGATAGCTACATGAAGAGCATTCTACAGGAGTCGCTAGAAATTGAATCGTGTGATATCTATGAGGTGCCTGGACCGATTGATTTAACATTCTGGATGAAATTCTGCTCCTTACCGGGATATAATGAACTGCGTTATCAGACCCTTACGCCGCAGCCACCGGCTGATTTTATTGGAGAAAATAATATTTTTGAGGCCATTGCCCATAAAGATATTCTTGTGCACCATCCGTTTGAATCATTCGATCCGGTCGTTCACTTCGTTAAGCAAGCTGCTGAAGATCCGAATGTGCTGGCGATTAAGCAAACATTGTATCGAGTCAGCGGTGATTCACCAATCGTAACGGCGCTCTCCAAAGCGGCCGAAAACGGAAAGCAAGTGACCGTCTTGGTTGAGTTAAAGGCGAGATTCGATGAGGAAAATAACATTGTATGGGCTAAAAAATTAGAGAAAGCGGGCTGCCACGTAATCTATGGGCTGGTCGGATTAAAGACCCATTGTAAAGTTACACTGGTGGTGCGGCAGGAAGGCCAGAAGCTTATTCGCTACGTACATCTTGGGACTGGAAACTATAATGATTCTACAGCACGGTTGTATACTGACCTTGGTATGTTTACATGCGATGAGCAGTTCGGTATTGATGCTTCATATATCTTTAATCATTTATCCGGCTATTCGAAGCCACCGAAGTGGAAAAAAATCGAGGTAGCACCGAACGGACTGCGTAATAAGATTTTGCAGCTAATCGATAATGAGATTGCAAAAAGTACAGCCGAAAATCCGGGACGTATCATTCTTAAGATGAACTCGCTCACAGATAAAAAGCTGATTAAGGCGCTGTTCAAGGCTTCGGCTGCCGGTGTTCAGATTGATATGATTATCCGCGGTATCTGCTGCCTGCGTCCCGGCATTCCGGGAGTCAGTGAGAATATTCGCGTTCGCAGTATCGTTGATCGTTTTCTTGAACATTCGCGTATTTTTTATTTTCAGAACGGCGGGGATGAACGAATCTATCTCTCGAGTGCGGATTGGATGACGCGCAATATGGAACGCCGTGTCGAGATTATGTTCCCGATTGAAGTCGAATCATTGAAAAGACGCGTCAAAGAAGTGTTGCACCTGCAGCTTCAGGATAATGTAAAGGCAAGGGTATTGAATTCAGAGGGGGTCTATACGAGCGTACAGCCCGCCGCAGGAGAGAAGCGGGTGCATAGCCAGCTTCAACTTCATGATTTGGCGGTGAAGAATACGAAAAAAATTCGTCAGACACCGTACATGAAGCAATTGAAACCTAAAACGCATGTAGAAGAAGTATAGAGTGCAGGGGACTGTCCGAAAAGGGCAAATTCCCTCCAATTTAAAAATCAAGAACATTGATACATCAACGTTCTTGAACATAAAAAGGGGCGTCCAAAAGTCAAAAAATCGACTTTCTGGACAGCCCCTTTTTGGTGATGCTTGTTTCTATCGGACCCAAGAACTCCCACGGCTTAACAGGTTCGTATTGCCTTGTTTTTTTGGTATAATAAAAACGAATATAAGACGGCAAAGATATTTCTCAGCCTGATCTTCATAAATTTTTCATATTTGATTTCGGCGTTTTTAATGGAAAGTGATATAATTAGGTACATGCGAAAACAAGCGCATAGTATAGCATGAAGAAGAACGCATACACTAGGTAAGATGAAATATAAAGAAAGTAGGATGGGGTGTCAATTATGCACATTCTAACAATCGGATTAAATTACCGTACGGCCCCGGTCGAAATCCGTGAGCGTTTTGCATTTCTGGAGCAGGACAAGCCGGAAGCATTAGCAAAACTGCAGCATACAAAGAGCATACTAGAGTGCGTAATTGTTGGCACCTGCAACCGAACTGAAATTTATGCGGTCGTCGATCAATTGCACACAGGCCGTCACTTTACGAAGAATTATCTAGCAGAGTGGTTTGGCGTACCGCGCGAAGAATTCATCGACCATATTTATATTAAAGAAAACGATGCGGCAGTGCAGCACCTGTTCCGGGTAGCATGTGGGCTTGATTCCATGGTGCTTGGCGAGACGCAGATTCTTGGACAGATTAAAGATGCTTTTGCAATGTCACAGGCAGCAGGCGCAACCGGTACGGTATTCAATAAGCTGTTTCAGCAGGCGATTACGCTGGCGAAACGCGCTCACTCTGAAACAGAGATTAATAAAAATGCTGTATCAACAAGCTATGCAGCAATTGAACTTGGCAAGAAGGTATTTGGTTATTTTAACGATAAAACGGTTCTAGTACTTGGAGCCGGGAAGATGAGCGAGTTGACTGCAAAACATCTTCATTCAAACGGTGCAGCCCGTGTAATTGTAGCGAACCGCACATATGAGCGTGCTGCGATGCTCGCAGAGAAATTCCGCGGGGTAGCTATGCCGATGGAGCAGTTGCAAGATGCGCTCCTGCTCGCTGATATTGTAATTAGTTCGACAGGCTCGGATGATTATGTGATAACAAAGCGTGATGTAGAGTCGACGATGCGCAAGCGTCGCCACCGTCCGCTGTTTATGATTGATATTGCCGTGCCGCGTGATCTTGATCCAGCAATCAATGAGATAGACGGTGTCTATCTGTATGATATTGATGATCTTGAAGGTATTGTGGAAGCTAATATGCGTGAGAGAGTGCGGGAAGCTGAAAAAGTAGGCATGATGATCGGTGAAGAACTGGTTGCCTTTAAAGCATGGCTCAATACGCTAGGTGTCGGCCCTCTTATTAGCGCGCTGCGCGAGAAGCTGCTTACACACCAGCAGGAAGCGATGCGAAATATTGAGAAGAAGTGTCCAGAGCTAACAGAGAAGGAAGTTCGCATGATCAATAAGCAGACGCGCAGTCTGATTAACCAGATTATGCACGACCCGATCGTACGTCTTAAAGAAATGTCCGGACAGCCGGAAGCAGACGAAGCATTGGATATGTTCATCAAGCTATTTGCGCTTGAAGGTTCCTTCGAAACGGCGGAGCAGGAAGTTGAAGAGAAAGAAGCTTCATACATTCCGATTCGTCACCGTCGTGTGCTGACCGAACAGCAAGCTTTCTAGTTTTGCTCCTGAGGAGAGGAGTTATGCCCCGTGTTTCGTGAAAGCTTAATTTATGACGCAATCATTTATATTTATGCTTGCAGCATTTTATTGTACTTTGCTGATTTTCTAAACCGCAGCCGGAAGGTAAATCGAATCGCCTTCTGGCTGCTTGCCGTTGTATGGACGCTGCAAAGCGTCTTTTTTGTCCTCAGCATGATGGAAAAAGATTATTTTCCCGTATTAACACTGTTTGAGACGCTCTTTTTTTATTCATGGATACTGGTGACATTTTCCCTTATTATCAATTATTTGTTCCGCATTGATTTGTTGGTTTTTTTTACGAATGTATTAGGGTTTTCCGTGCTTGCCCTTAACTTTTTTGCCAACAAGGACGCCTCTCCTATGATCGCTGAGCGGCTTACTTCAGAGCTTTTGTTCCTGCATATTAGTCTGGCTCTGCTTGCTTATGGCATGTTTTCACTTTCGTTTATTTTTTCACTGATGTATCTTGTAGAAGACCGGATGCTGAAGCAGAAGATGTGGAACAAGTGGCTGCAGCGTCTCCCTGGGCTCGGACTATTGGATAGCTATTCTTATCGTTTGAATATGATTGGCGTCCCGCTTCTGTTGTTAGCGCTTATTCTCGGCGCGATATGGGCTCATCTGAAAGTGAGCGCCAATATATGGCTTGATCCTAAGGTGCTTGCTTCTATAGGGGTACTTGTTGCGTATTCGCTGTATTTATACCAACG
Organism: Aneurinibacillus sp. REN35; assembly: GCF_041379945.2. Taxonomy (NCBI): domain Bacteria; kingdom Bacillati; phylum Bacillota; class Bacilli; order Caryophanales; family Paenibacillaceae; genus Aneurinibacillus; species Aneurinibacillus baijiui. The sequence continues at coordinate 53,993 of NZ_JBFTXJ020000014.1, forward strand.
GGTTACGTACGGTTGGGCAGGCAAAAAGCTGGCGTTGTGGAATGCGGCTGCCTTCTCGCTGATTTTGTTAAATTATTTGATCTCCGGATCATTTTCATCTTTTCATCTATGGTTATAGGAAGGGAGATATAACATGAGAAAAATCGTAGTCGGTTCTAGACAAAGCGCATTGGCGCTGACACAGACCAATTGGGTGATCGATCGGTTGAAAAGCCTCGGACTTCCTTTTGAATTTGAAGTGAAAAAGATTGTGACGAAAGGTGACCGCATTCTCGATGTAACGTTATCAAAAGTAGGCGGTAAGGGATTGTTCGTCAAAGAAATTGAACAGGCACTTCTGGATGGAGAGATTGATATGGCTGTGCACAGCATGAAGGATATGCCTGCACTGCTGCCGGATGGGCTGATGATTGGCTGCATTCCGAAGCGTGTGGACGTGCGTGATGTGCTAATCAGCGAGGATGGCTCCTCCCTTGATTCTCTGCCGGAAGGTTCGATTGTAGGCACGAGCAGCCTGCGACGAGCGGCACAGCTTAAAGCGCTGCGTCCGGATCTGGTGATTGAACCGATTCGCGGCAACATTGAGACGCGGATGCGCAAGCTAAAGGAAGAAAGCTTCTCGGCAATTATTCTGGCGGCGGCAGGGTTGGAGCGTATGCAGTGGGATGGAAATGTCACAGAATTTCTCCCGGTAGAAGTAAGCCTGCCTGCTGTGGGACAGGGTGCGCTTGCCATCGAATGCCGTGAGAATGATGCGGAGCTGCTGGAACTATTAAGCAGGCTCAATGATTCAGATACAGCCCGGGCGGTAGAAGCAGAACGCGCTTTCTTGCGTACGCTTGAAGGTGGATGCCAGGTGCCGATCGCTGCGCATGCGACCATAACGGGGGATACAGTTTCCCTAACGGGTCTTGTAGCCGATCCGGATGGAACCGTCGTACTGAAAGAGACGATGGAGAGTATACATCCACAAGAGCTGGGCATAACGCTTGCTAATAAGCTAAAAGAGCAAGGAGCCGGCGATATTTTAGAAAAAGTGTATAAGGATAATCAGGCATGAATACCGCGCATTCTCTCGCAGGCCGTCGGATTGTGGTAACGAGAGAGCAAGCGCAGGCACAGGAATTTATACGAAAAATAGAAGAACGGGGCGGCGAGGCTATCGCCTGCCCGGTGATTCGTCTCACTCCGCCAATTGACGGAACGATGCTGGATTGTGCGCTGCAAAAGCTTTCTGCTTTTGACTGGATTTTCTTCACCAGCGTGAATGGGGTAGTTTTCTTCTTCCGCCGGATGTTGGAACTTGGGGTTGATATGAAACAATTTGGCGGTAGGATTGCCGCCGTAGGCACGAAAACAGCCGCCGCGCTCGAAGCACGGGGGCTATCCGTGCAGCATATTCCAGGTTCATTTACTGCAGAGCATTTGCTTGCGGCGATGAAGGGTACACTACGACCAGGACAGAAAGTACTGCTTCCCAGGTCTTCGATTGGGCGCGATGTACTGCCTCATGGCCTGCGCGAGCTCGGTATGGAAGTGACAGATGCGCCTGCGTATGATACGGTAAAAACGAAGGAAAAGATTGGTGAGATGAAAGCCCTTCTTGCCAATAAGCAGATTGATATGATTACATTTACCAGTCCTTCGACTGCCCGCTATTTTTTGGACGAATTCAGTGTACAGGAACGTCACGATTGTCTAGAGGGTCTACATATTGCCGCCATCGGTCCGATTACGGCAAAAGCGGTGCAGGAAGCCGGGCTTGACGTCCATGTAATGGGCGATGAATACAGCATTGACGGGCTCATTGAAGCCATGTCGAACTATAACGGGTGGTAAACTCGAGGAGGGATTATCAATATGTCTTTGAATTTTCAGCGCCATCGTCGTCTGCGTACAACAGCCGCGATGAGAAATCTCGTCCGTGAAACATCTCTTCACGCAAATGATTTTATCTATCCTTTTTTTGTTGTAGAAGGCAATGATGTAAAGCGTGAAATTCCTTCAATGCCAGGTGTATTCCACTATTCACTTGATCGTTTGGAAGAAGAAATACAAGAAGTCGTGGAACTTGGGATTCAATCTGTCATCCTATTTGGCGTACCGGATAATAAAGATGCCTGTGGCTCGGAAGCGTATGCTGAAAATGGCATCGTACAGCAGGCCACCCGCAAAGTAAAAAGCTGGGCGCCACATTTGGTCACCATGGCGGATACGTGCCTGTGTCAATATACAGACCATGGACATTGCGGCATGATTCATGATGAATACGTTGATAATGATGCAAGCCTTGAACTCCTCGTAAAAACGGCTGTATCTCAGGCTGCTGCAGGTGCCGATGTGATCGCACCGTCCAACATGATGGATGGATTCGTAGCAGCCATTCGTCAAGGACTTGACGATGCGGGTTATGTTACTACACCGATTATGTCATATGCGGTCAAATATGCTTCGCAGTTCTACGGCCCGTTCCGTGATGCCGCGCATTCTACTCCGCAGTTCGGTGACCGGAAGACATACCAGATGGACCCGGCTAATCGTCGTGAAGCGATGCGTGAGGCAGCGTCTGATGTTGAAGAAGGCGCTGATATGTTGATGGTAAAACCGGCAATGGCTTATATGGATATTATTCGTGAAGTAAAAGACAACTTTGATTTGCCTGTAGCGGCATACAACGTAAGCGGAGAATATTCCATGATTAAGGCGGCAGCAGAACGTGGATGGGTTGATGAAAAAGGAATTACGCTAGAACTTCTCACCAGTCTAAAACGTGCGGGCGCTGATATGATTCTCACATATTCCGCCAAAGATGCGGCACGCTGGTTAAAAGAAATCGACTAAGCGATACAGAATAGGAGGAGCATAGCATGCATAAGGGATACAATACATCAATTCAAAGTTTTGCAGAGGCAAAGAAATATATGCCGGGCGGTGTAAACAGCCCGGTCCGTGCATTCAAATCGGTCGGCATGAATCCGGTTTATATGGAGCGTGGGATGGGATCTAAGATCTATGATGTGGACGGCAACGAATACATCGACTATGTAGGCTCCTGGGGACCGCTTATTCTTGGACACTGTCATCCAGCGGTACAGGAAGCGCTCCGCGTGACGCTGGAAAAGGGAACAAGTTTTGGTGCACCGACTGTGCTGGAGACGGATATGGCCAAGTTGGTATGTGAAATCGTTCCTTCCGTTGAAGTTGTACGGATGGTGAACTCTGGCACAGAAGCAACCATGAGTGCGCTTCGTCTAGCGCGCGGTTATACGAAGCGCGATAAAATTATGAAGTTTGAAGGCTGCTATCACGGTCATGGCGATAGCCTGCTGATCAAGGCTGGTTCCGGTGTAGCCACACTAGGGCTGCCGGATAGCCCTGGTGTTCCTTCCTCTATTGCTTCACACACGATTACGGTTCCATACAACGATTTAGAGAGCGTGAAAGTGGCGTTTGAGCGTTATGGTCATGAACTGGCTGCTGTCATTGTTGAGCCGGTAGCGGGCAATATGGGGGTTGTGCCTGCGCTCCCTGGATTTTTAGAGGGACTTCGTGCGTTAACGCAAGAGTATGGTACAGTACTGATCTTTGACGAAGTCATGACCGGATTCCGTGTCGGCTATCATTGTGCGCAGGGTCGTTTCGGTATTACGCCGGATCTAACGACAATGGGTAAGGTAATTGGCGGTGGTCTTCCGGTAGGTGCATATGGTGGTAAGGAAGAGATTATGCGACAGATCGCACCGGACGGTCCGGTATACCAAGCAGGTACGCTTTCGGGCAACCCATTAGCAATGGCTGCAGGGTATGCTACACTTCAGGAACTGGGTAAGCCGGGAATGTATGAAGAATTAGAGCGCAAAAGCATCCGCCTTGCAGAAGGTATTGCAGCCAATGCGCAAGAGGTCGGTATTCCGCTTCAAATCAACGGTATTGGCTCTATGGTGGGTGTGTTCTTCACAGATCAGCAGGTCATTAACTATGAAACCGCAAAAACGTCTGATCTTGAACGATTTGCCAAGTACTTCCGATTGATGCTTGAAGAAGGGGTATCTCTGCCTCCATCCCAATTTGAAGGAATGTTCGTATCGATGGCTCACACAGATGAAGACATTGAGCGCACTATCGAAGCAAACTATAACGCATTAAAAAAACTATAGATACATGTACAAAGTTGAGGCTCGGGAATAACCTTCCTGGGCTTTTTTTATTCTAGATAAGTTGCCCTTAGCTTCTGTACAAGCTCAAGTCTAGAGTGGAATCTATCATGCCCATGTTATCAATGAACTATTTGTGAATTTTTTCACTTTATTATTTTAAAAAATACCATTATATGCAAAAATATAAAATAAGGAGATAGGCCAGAAGAATTAAATTATTTACATTATATTTACATGTAGTGAACTCTCCCGATGCGCTGTGTTAACAAAAAGAGCGTATAATCCAAAAGAACCACCTTTCTTATAGTAGTACCTCAATTTATATATAAATTATTTAAGGGAGAGTTGCGAATGAAAAAACATGTTGTCTTTTTTGAAGTACAAGGTGGAACCGATAAGGGAGCGGATGGGTATCGACCAGATACGATGCCGATGATCGAGTCGCTTAAGAGTCGCGGATGGAGTGCAGAGGTTATCTTTTATTCCGATGAACAAAAAGACGAGATTTTTGAACAGGTGGTTCGCAATGCTGATGCATACATCAGCCGAATCAATCCTGGCAATTTGAAGAGCGAGGCCACATATTTCTCGATGCTGCGTCAACTATGTGAATTCGGGGTCAAGGGTCTGCCGCATCCCGATGCGATGATTGGTTATGGAGCGAAGGATGCGCTGGTGAAGCTGCGTGAAACACCGCTTGTTCCAGAAGATACATTTGCTTATTATGACATCGCTTCGTTCAAAGACAATTTCCCGCTATCCCTAAAAAACGGTGAACGCGTATTGAAACAGAACCGGGGCTCAACCGGAGAAGGAATCTGGCGCGTGCAACTAGTAAATGAGATGGACGAGACAGATCGAGTTCCGCTTGATGCTCTTGTACGTTGTACAGAGGCAAAAGACAATCATGTAGAAGAACATACACTTGAATCGTTTATGACTTTTTGCGAGCAGTATATCGTAGGAGAAAATGGGATGTTGGTCGATATGCCGTTTCTTCCGCGCATCAAAGAAGGTGAGATTCGTCTATTGATGCTGCACAAAACACCAGTCAATGTCGTCCATAAAAAGCCTGCAGAAGACGCAAACGCTTTCTCGGCTACGTTATTCTCAGGCGCGCAATATCGCTACGATGCCCCAGAAGAATGGGGGGATCTTGTTCATTCATTTATGGCGAGTCTGCCTATTATAACAGAGAAACTCGGTGGGTATGATCTGCCGCTTATCTGGACGGCTGACTTTATACTCGATACGGACGAACAGGGACGTGATTGCTATATTCTTGGTGAAATGAACTGCTCGTGTGTAGGCTTTACTTCACAACTCTCTCTTAGTGAAAATGTAGCGGAAGAAATTATCAAGATTCTTTCAGAAACAGAAATGGTAGAACAATAGCATATCCGTGTATCTTTGGCTGTCTCCCCGCTGTCTATCCGGCGTTGAGACGGTCTTTTTGTCGTTTGTATATCGCCATCGCAATTGTAGCTGAGGTGTTATTATTTTTCATGATTTTCATTGAAAAAAGCATATCCTCTTTTTTCTCTCTATATATTTTAAGGAAGGCTATTCGAGGAGGGAGGATTTCTTCAGCATGCAGGACAATCAAGAAGCGATTTTGGCGTTTCCGGTGCAGCATTCCGTCTTTATTTCCCCTGACCAGAGCGAGATTGAACAAATTGATGAGATAGAATTGACACCGCATATCCAGATCAAAGAAACCGCTGATGAGGTAATCATATCCGGATATTTGAAGCTGGAAGGAAAATATGCGGGCAAGCCCCCGAAATTTCCGGATATTATGCTGGATAGCAAAGAAACGAAAGTGACAGGGTATGTCGATTCGGTTGTCTTTAATCCGTTTGCAATGGATCCGGATGATTTCGAGACGGATAGTGAGCTAACGGTATTCAGGGAGAAGATACCGATTCATATCCGGATTGCCCGCAATAAAATTGAAGATGTAGAGCAGGTCTATGCATCGGTCGTAACGTTTGATTATGAGATTCAATCTGCACGCAAGCTGGCTATAACGGCAGAGCTTGCGCTAAACGGTGTAAAGAGTGAGATCTCTGCACCTCCAAAAGAAGAGCTGGTGTCTGAGACTTCGCTCTCACTAGAGTACGTTGCGCTGCGGAACGTAGAAGAGGAAGATACGGAAGAAGAAGCGGTAGACACAGCAGAAGAAGAAAGTGCGCTAGAGCCTGAGGTAGAACCGATAGCATGGAAAGAAAGCGCGGATATTAAATCGACGGAGCCTGCGCCTGCGGCAGAACAGCAGACGGAGCCTGTGCCTGAATCTGTCACGCTAAAAGAAATAGAGGTTCAAGAGTCGACAGAGGCAGAAGCCGCGCAGCAGACAGAGTCGAAGTCAGAAGTTGAACAGCCGGCACATCCAACAGTAGCTCCAATAATACAAGAAGTGAAAGCAGAAGAAAAAGAGCCATCGATACAGGCAGAGGAAAAGAAGGAAGAGGTAAGGGAAGAGGAGTCACAAGATACGATAGATGAAGCTCCGGTAGGGGAGGAAATATCAGAGGAAGCGAGAGAAGAGGAACAGGAAGAGGAGCAAGAAGAGGTTGAAGAAGAGAAGCAGGATGAGGCCAGAGTATCCATTACATTGAAGGGAACAAAGCGCGATCCTGTAACGGTTACGACATCGTTATTATCTTCTTATGCTGAACGTGAAGAGAGGCAGACGGCTGAGCCTGCGCCAACTGAAGCAGACGAGGTACGCAATCAAAATGGTACAGGAACAGAGGAGGGCGAAGAAGGGCCTGCAGCAGAGAGAAAGGAAGGCGCTCTGTATTTAACTTCTTTTATGAAGCAGGGAGAGGAAGGCTTTACGCGCATGAAAATGTGCATTGCTCAAAAGGATGAAACGCTTGACGGTATTGCTGAAAAGTACAGCGTAAGTCCGGCTGATATTGCACTTGCTAATGGACTGCATACGAACGCCACAGTAGCTAAAGGACAAGTGCTGTATATTCCGGTCAAATCGTAATGGATAAGGGGGAGAAAGATGAGCCTGCAGGAAGAGCGGTTGCGCAGTCATCTAGAAGCATACCCCTTTATCATTCGTGAAGTAGGACAGGGAGAGGATGGCTGGTATGCGCTGACGAATCGGGGCAAGAAACGGATTATTGTCTGTGCTGATGAGTCTGTGCTGCGCTGGTCGCACAGATGGCGAGAGTATCTTGTCCTTCGAGGATTCAGACGTGTCGAGCGCTATTTGGTAACTTCGCACGGTGCACACTGGATAGTGGATGATGCGGACGGTTATGCGCTATCCGATTACTGGACAGCCGATGATCATTGGCCGAGGCGGCCTATGATGCAAGCGGAAGGGTATCGTATGCTCGGCGAGCTGCTGGCCCATATTCATATGTGCTTTGATCAGACGCAAGAAAGCTACCAGGGACCATACCGAAGGAGAGCGATGATAGATGATGCACTCCTTGCGAGTAAACATGAACAATTACGTACGATTAATTCAACGTTAAAAACACATCCGATGGATGCCTGGAATAAATGGCTATCGTACAATCTTTCCCTTGTAGAAGAAAGACTTAGGAAAGCGGAAGTCCTGTATAAAGCGAGCGGGGTAGAAGAAGATCGGACCCCGCTCTCCTTTTCTTATTTTCCCCTCTCTTCATTGGTGCATTGGGAAGATGCGTGGTATCTTACGGGTCTTCACGCGCCGCTTCTTGTTCCCCGGCATGAAGATACGCTTTCTGTGCTTGAGCAGATTTATAGAATGGGAGGAGAAGAAGGCACGCGACATTTTCTCCTTGCATATACCGCTGTACGCCGGCTGTCTGACAGAGAGAAGAACTATTTGCTCTCGCTTTTATCCTATCCGCTTCCGATTCTTATACATCTTGAGAATCCATCTGCTCTGGCTGAGAACCGAAACAATATTAAGGTCGGATTTCGACTTCAGAGCCAGCGCGAACATCTGCTTCGCTGTGTGGCAGAGATCCAGGGAGCAGATGGGGGGGCTGCCGAATGAAGGGAAGAATGGAATGGCAGGCAAAACATTTGCTGTATGAATATGATTTGTTTCTGCGTGGGATAGATTGGATACGCGAGAATGAATGGAAGATTGATACAGATCATGGTCTTTTCTTATTGAAAAAAACAGATGAATCCCCAGCACAACTGTACTTTGTGGCCTCCTGGCTGCACTATCTGCATAGCCAAGGAATCCAAAGTATTATGCCTTACTGTATAACGAAATACGGGGAGGCTTGTATTAGGGAAGTGGAGGGGACGTATGTGCTCCAGCAGTGGGTTACAGGAGCGCAGCCGATTCATGCGATCCCGAATTGGGAGAGTCAGGTGTTGCGGGAAGTAGCACGTATTCATAGAATCAGCGCACAAACAGATAAAGGCTGGGATGGCTATGCGCCCGTATCGCTTGAGAAGATCAAAAGGCGATGGGAAGACGGAATTGTCCATATTAAGAAGCTGGCCAAAGAGACTGAGGGGGAAGGTGTGAGCCCGGGTTTGGAGAGGACAGTCAAAGAGAGTGCAGAACATGTACAGCATTTCGCAGAATGGGCGATACAGGAATTAGAGGAAGCGGCTGAGCAGATTGAAGAATCCGCACTTGTGCGTGTATTGTGCCATGGACGCATTCACCGCCGCAACATGATCCAAGGTATTGATGGCCAGCTATATCTTACGAACTTCGAGCGTGCCAATCTTGATACACCGGTGCGTGATTTGGCTCTATTCTTCCGCAGGTATGCACCGCAGTGCCAGTGGAACATACGCAAAGGACGCGAGTGGCTGGCCGCTTATGAGGAAGAGCGTCCATTGACAGAGGAGGAGCGCCAACTGTTATCGTGTTATCTATTATTTCCAGAACGTCTTGCACAGGTAGCGCGCGCCTATCTACGTGATAGAGGAGAAGAACGTGAACAGAACGGGCGCAAGCTTCTTAAAACATGGCAGAAGCATCTCGGATTCCTGCCGAAGATGCACCAATTTGCTTTTGCCATTACACAGAAATGAGCCGCAGCCAGGCCAGGTTGCGGCTCATTTTTATATCCAATCAAGCAGAATGGCAGCATACAGAAGGATAAGCAGAACAAGTAAAATAACATCAATTGAAGTTGGGAAGATAAGTGTGCGAATAAACTGAAAAATAATAAACGGAACAATAAGCTGAAGGGTGCCGAAGCGGCATTTTACATAGAAGGGATGGTAGCGCCAGCGTCCTTTCATAGCAGAAGCTCCTTTCTTACAAGGCTTTCTGCTGACAGTATACGCAGGCGTTCGCGGATGGGTACTATTTTCACTTGAAAATTTTGTCACGAAGTCGACAAACTTCTCGACAAATGATAATTGACCCTCTTACGCAGGCGATATATCCTAAAAACGTAGCATTAAATAGATGTGAAGGCATACTTTAACAACATTATCGCATTGCTTATTTGAAATGTCAAGTAAGCACTATGCTTATAGTGTTATGTTCCATTATTTTCTCTATATGGATATATAATGCAGAAGCCGAAACATCTTTTAAAGCGAAATATTACTTACACATTAAAGGGGGAGGTTTACAACATGTTAAGTAATGCTCCATTCAGTACCGCGAAGAATTTTTGGTACACTTCAATGTTCTGGCTGATTATATCCATGCTAGCCGGTCTTGTTGTGGCAGTGAAGCAAATCGACCCGAACTTTTTGTATTTCCAAGGGCAGGATGCTTTAAACTTCGCATTAACATACGCCCACATTCGTATTATCCATACGAATGGAGTTCTTTTGGCGTGGTTATCTATGGCAATGGTTGGTGCTATGTTCTACATGATTCCGAAGCTGACACGTACACCGCTTTGGAGCGAGAGATTGGGCAATCTGACTTGCCTGATTTGGAACCTGGCTATTGCTGCTGCGGTCGTTGTCATTTCTATGGGATATTCTTCTGGGGTGGAATATGCCGAACTGCCGCTGATTCTTGATTTGGGTGTTGTTGTTCTTTGTATTCTTATGTCAATCAATCTGTTTATGACGATTGCAAAGCGCCAAGAAAAGCAATTATACGTTTCTATCTGGTATTTTGTTGGCTCTTTAATCTGGCTTCCACTTGTTTATACCGTCGGTAACATCCCGTCTTCGATCGTGAGTGGTGCCGCGCAAGCAAACATGAACTGGTTCTATGGGCATAACGTGCTTGGTTTGTGGTTTACGACCGTAGGGATTGGACAAATCTATTATTTGCTTCCGAAGCTTACCGGCAAGCCGCTGTACAGCCATAAGCTGTCGCTGATCGGCTTCTGGACCATCGCTACGATTTATGTATGGAACGGCCCGCACCATCTGGTTAATGGCCCGATTCCGGTATGGCTGATGAAAGCCGGCATCATTCCTTCTGTGCTGCTCATCATTCCTGTATGGACTGTACTTGCTAACGTATTTGGCACGATGCGCGGTGTATGGCACAAAGTATCTGAGGATGTAAATATGAAATTCCTCGTTACGGCTGCAATTTTCTACTTAATGGCATGTCTGCAAGGACCGTTCCAGGCACTTATGCAGGTAAGTGCGGTTGTTAAATATACGCACTGGGTTGTTGGTCACGCGCATATGGCGCCGTTTGCAGCGTTCTCATTTGTATGTTTTGTAACCATTTACTATGCGATTCCTCGTCTGACAGGCCGTAATATTTATAGTAAAGCATTGATGAATTGGCACTATTATTTCTCTGTCATCGGCTTCTTAATGTTTGCCTTTACCCTCTGGATTGCAGGGGTTATCCAAGGATTTGCCTGGATGGAAGGAACGCCGTTTATTGAGACCATTAACACCGTTCGTACGCTGATCGTATGGCGTGCCGTTGGCGGTACGATGATGATTGTCGGTCAATTCTTCTTCGCCTTCAATATTTGGAAAACCGTAAAATCCGGCACGAAGTTCGTGTCTGACGAAGAGAGCGTTGTCGCTTAATTGATCTAGAGGAGGGGACAGCTTTGGAAAGAAACGCGTTAGCTATTTACCTTGCTGCTATTGCGCTCTTTATGATGGGAACGTTTGCCACAATCATCCTTCCGTTCTTTGATAAAGAGATGATGACGCCAACGGCAACGGCAGAAGCGAGGAAGTATGATCCAGATTCACCGGAAGCTAAAGGTCGTCAAGTATATGTTGAGAATGGATGCAATACCTGCCATACGCAGGTTGTGCGTCCGGTTAAAGCCGATCTGGCCATGAACATCGGCCCTGTATCCGTACCAGGCGATTATGTAAATGACCGTCCACACCTGTTCGGTTCAAACCGTACAGGTCCGGATTTAATGTGGGTAGGTGCACGTACGAGTAAAGAATGGAACCTTGAGCACTTAAAAGATCCGCAAAAAATTGTTCCAGGCTCCATCATGCCGAAGTATGACTACTTAAGCGATGAAGATCTGAATAATCTTGTTGCGTATTTGATGAGTCTGAAGCCGGCTCCGGCAAAATAATCGGGAAAAGGAGGCGACAGTATGTCTGATAAGCATCATGAAGAGCATTTTGACGAAGTAATGGGGATGAAGCAAGGCCACGGAAAAGTCCCTCGTTTCCTGGTTGTAGTGTATGCCGTGCTCGCCATCTGGGCTGTTGGCTATGCATTGACTGTAAAGGGAATCGATGAACGTCCGGCAGGCGGAGAAGCCGCGCAGGGCGTAAGTGCAGAAGTAGGTAAAGGACTCTCCGGACAGTGTATTGCCTGCCATGGTGCCGACTTCAAAGGCGGTATGGGCGGTGCGGCTCCTACACTGGTTGGCGTAGTGGATAAGCTGAAACCGGAAGGCGTAAAAGAAGTGATGGTAAAAGGACGCGGCGGTATGCCACCGCTTGGCGCTGCCTGGACGCCGGATCAGCAGGATTCCATGGTAGAGTTCCTAAAAACGTTGAAATAAAAAAGCAAGACCAGATGGCACGCTTCATCTGGTCTTTTTGCTTTGTTTCCTGCCGGTGGTATAATAAGGGAAATTCAAGAAAAGAGTGGTGGACAGCATGCTGAGCGGCGTACAGATTGTGTATTATATTCTCTGGTTTACGGTCATTAGTGCGCTTTTTTATATGATGATCAAAATTCTAACGTCGCGGGATTGACACAACCGCTTCGGTAATTCTTATTAGCACTTTGCTATAATGGAAAAAGATACCGAAGGACGATAGAGGAGTAGACAGAGATGAAGAAGCTTTCTACAGTAGCTTGGCGTAATCTGAAACGGAAAATGTCCCGCACGGTTTTGCTTGCTGGGAGCGCCGCGATTACCGCCTTTATTTTGTTTACGAGCTACTTTTTTGTATTTTCGATGGAAAGAAGCATTGCTGCAAGCGCAAGCCGTCTTGGTGCCAGTCTGATGGTTGTGCCGAAGGGATTTGGCGGACAGGCGGGTGACATGATCATTTCGGGTACCCCGACGACATTTTATATGCCGGCGGAAATTACAGATAAGATTCGTACCATTAAAGAAGTGGAGGCCGCGTCTCCGCAACTGTATTTAGAGACGATTTCCACGGTATGCTGTCAGGTGTCCGGGGATTTTCCTGTCGTTGCATACGACCCGAAAACAGACTTTACATTAAAGAACTGGACAGCCGCTGATAAACAGATCGGAACATATGATTTGATCGCGGGTGCGGAAGCGGGCGGAAAAAATTATATTTATCATCTGGATAACGAATACATGCAGGAATGGGTAACATTATTCGGTAAAGATTTTATGCTGAAAAACATGATTTTTCCGACCGGCATGGGAACCGATAAAACGCTCTTCATTACGCTGGATGCGGCTCGGGAGCTGAATCATAAGCAGAATAAGCTGGACTTCCCGGAGAATTCTATCTCTATTGTGCTGGTGAAAACGCAGCCGGAGATGGAAGAGTTCGTCAAGCGACAGATTGAGCGCATGAATTTGAATGTAGATGTAGTAAAAGGAAGTGGATTGCAGGAAACGGTCAATAAGCAGGTGTTTCCTGTGAAAATGATGAGCTATATGATGATCGGTCTTGTGCTTGTGATGAGTGCTTTGCAGGTAATGACCATGTTTACCGCGCTGATTAGTGAGCGCCAGAAAGAGATTGGCATGCTGCGAGCGATGGGGGCGTCTCGTATGGTTACGTTTCGTCTACTGCTGATGGAAGCGGGATTTGCTTCCGTTATTGGTGCCGCGATTGGATCGCTAGCAGCAGGAGCCGCTCTATATGATAACCGGATTCTTATTCTGCAAGTGCTGCAGCTGCCGATGCTATTTCCTAATTGGTCAACGGGTCTTTTAATCGGCTTGGGTACGACAATCCTCACGACACTTATTGCCATTGTAGCGGCTTTCTTCCCGGTTCGCTCTGCATTGAAGCTGCAACCGTATGAAGCGATTCGGGAGGGTGAATATTGATGATTGTGCTTGAGAATATTTATAAAACCTACCGTATTGGCCGTGAACGCAAGGTTCATGCATTGAATGGGGTAAGTGAGCAAATAGCTGCCGGAGAATTTGTTGCTGTTGTCGGTCCCTCAGGCAGCGGTAAATCTACATTCCTTGCTATGGCGGGACTATTGGAGCGGCCGACAGAGGGAACGGTTCATTTTGACGGCATGAATGTCACCGGATGTACGGATAAAGAGCGAACCCGTATTCGAGCGGAACGCTGCGGTTTTATCTTTCAATTCCCCAGCCTGATTCCTACATTGAATGCGCTAGAAAATGTCCTGCTCCCTAAAACTGTACACCGGACGTATCGGGATCAGGATGAAGTATGGGGCAAGGAAGTGCTAGCGCGCGTTGGACTCGCGGATAAACTGGAGAATTTGCCGTATCAGTTAAGCGGCGGCGAGCAGCGTAGAGTAGCGCTTGCCCGCGCTCTAGTGAACAAGCCTGAGATCATTCTTGCAGATGAGCCAACCGGTGCGGTGGATGCATATAATGCAAGTATAATTATGGAGCTTTTCAAAGAGTGGAATGCCCGCGGCACGACAGTCATTATGGTTACGCATGATATGAATCTTGCCCGTGAAGCGGGGCGTATCATCGAGCTTGAGGATGGCCGGTCTAAAGAGCAGGCGTAGTAAGCGAATGATATATTGACTATTTCTTCTCTAACTGGGTACAATGATAAGATAATAGAATAGTCTACATCAGCAATGAAGAGGAAGAGTATATCGGGATGCCATACCAGAGAGCGGATCGCAGGTGGAAGGTCTGCATGGATGTACGGATAGAAGGTAGCCTCAGAGCTGTCTGTCTGAATGTGATGAGAAGTAGGACAGATCGGGTTTTCCCGTTATCAATAGCAAGTGAGTCCTGACCGTGCAGGTAGTACACAGGTAGGTTAGGGCTAACAAAGGTGGTACCGCGAACAAGCTCCTTCGTCCTTTGAATAGGATGGAGGAGTTTTATTTTTTTACTTCAATTACTTTTTTGGAGGTCTATCTATGTCCAATCAACAAAATCAAACGGAAATGCCAACCAAATATGAACCAAAACAGACAGAAGCCAAATGGTATCCGTTCTGGCGCGACAACGGCTATTTTAAAGCGGAGCGTAACACAGATAAAACGCCGTTTACGATCGTTATTCCGCCACCGAATGTAACCGGGAATCTGCATATCGGGCATGCGCTTAATAATACGCTGCAGGACATCATGATCCGTTTTAAAAGAATGCAGGGATATGATGCACTGTGGCTCCCTGGTATGGATCATGCTGGGATTGCTACACAGGCACGCGTGGAAGGTAAACTGCGGGAGGAAGGCATTTCGCGTCACGATCTAGGCCGGGAAAAATTCGTTGAGAAGGTATGGGACTGGAAAGAGCATTATGCAAGCATCATTCGTGAACAGTGGACCAAGATGGGCCTCTCGCTTGATTACAGCCGGGAGCGCTTTACGCTCGATGAAGGACTTTCCCGTGCGGTACGTGAAGTATTCATCCGTCTCTATGAGAAAGGGCTCATCTATCGCGGTAAATATATCATTAACTGGGACCCGGCAACCCGTACGGCCCTCTCAGATATCGAAGTAGAATATAAAGACGTACAAGGAGCGCTCTATCATCTGCGCTATCCGCTTAAAGACGGTACAGGTCATATTGAAGTAGCCACGACGCGTCCAGAGACGATGCTTGGCGATACAGCGGTAGCCGTACATCCAGAAGACGATCGTTATAAGGATCTGATTGGCAAGACCGTCATTCTTCCGATTGTCGGCCGTGAAATTCCGATCGTAGCGGATGATTATGTAGATCGTGAATTCGGAAGCGGTGCGGTAAAAATCACACCGGCACATGATCCAAATGACTTCGAACTTGGTCGACGTCACGATCTGCCTCAGGTGCTTGTAATGGACGAAGCGGGCAAAATGAACGAGAATGCTGATGTATATCAAGGGCAGGATCGCTTTGAGTGCCGTAAAAATATTGTTCGTGACTTACAAGAGCAGAATGTTTTGTTCAAAATTGAAGAACATATGCATTCTGTAGGTCACAGTGAGCGCAGCGGCGCTGTTGTAGAGCCGTATCTTTCTACCCAGTGGTTCGTAAAAATGGGTTCGCTTGCTGAGCGCGCTATCGAAGTGCAGAAGTCTGAGGAAGGCGTGCAATTCGTTCCGGACCGCTTTGAAAAAATCTATCTGCACTGGATTGAAAACGTACGCGATTGGTGTATCTCCCGCCAGTTGTGGTGGGGTCATCGCATCCCTGCGTGGTATTGTGAAGACTGCGGAGAAATGACGGTAGCACGTGAGGACATTCATGCATGTCCGAAGTGTGCCAGCAAAAACATACAGCAGGATACCGATGTGCTGGATACATGGTTCAGCTCTGCGCTCTGGCCGTTCTCTACATTGGGCTGGCCGGACGATACAGAAGATATGAAGCACTTCTATCCAACCGATGTGCTAGTAACCGGATATGACATTATTTATTTCTGGGTTGCGCGTATGATCTTCACGGCACTTGAATTTACGGATCAGAAGCCGTTCGAGCATGTATTGATTACCGGCTTGGTACGTGATGCAGAAGGGCGCAAGATGTCCAAATCACTTGGCAACGGTGTTGATCCGATGGAGGTTATCGAGCAGTACGGTGCAGATGCCATGCGCTACATGCTGGCTACAGGATGTACGCCGGGTAACGACCAGCGTTTCCGTTGGGAGCGCGTAGAAGCGGCGCGCAACTTTGCCAATAAAATTTGGAATGCATCGCGCTTTGCGCTCATGAACATGGAAGGCTTCCGGTATGATGAGATTGATATCAGCCGCGAGAAGCTAGGAATCGCTGACAAGTGGATCTTGCATCGCCTCAATGAAACCGTAAAAGATACGACCCGTCTGCTTGATAGCTTTGAGTACGGTGAAGTAGGTCGTGTGCTTTATAACTTTATCTGGGATGAATTGTGTGACTGGTACATTGAAGTAGCAAAGCTGCCGCTGTATGGTGAGGACGAAGAAGCGAAGAAGACAACCCGCTCTGTTTTGGCCTATGTGCTTGATCAGACGATGCGTCTTTTGCATCCATTTATGCCATTTATTACAGAAGAAATCTGGCAGCACCTGCCGCATGAAGGCGAAAGTCTGATTGCTGCTTCCTGGCCGGAAGTGAAGCCGGAGCTTGAGGATGCGCCTTCTGTTCAACAAATGGAGCTATTGATGAGCGTAATCCGCAGCGTGCGCAACATCCGCGCGGAAGTAAACGTGCCGATGAGCAAGAAAATCGAGCTGTTAATTAAGGCAAATGATGAGGAAATGCTATCATACCTTGAGAGCGGAAAAGCATACATTGAACGCTTCTGCAATCCAGAAGTGCTGCATATAGGTACAGACATTGCTGCGCCAGAGAAGGCTATGTCCGCTATCGTTAGCGGTGCGGAGCTGTATCTGCCGCTTGCGGGTCTTATTGACATCGAGCAAGAAATCGCCCGTCTTACGAAAGAATTGAAATCGCTCGATGCTGAAGTAGAACGTGTACAGAAAAAGCTTGCGAATCAGGGCTTCGTAGCGAAAGCACCGGCTCAGGTGATCGAACAGGAAAGAGCCAAAGAAGCGGATTATCTAGACAAACAAGCAAAAGTGAAAGCACGAATTGAAGAGCTTAAAGGGTGAGTGAAACGTGAGTGCACAATCGTTAGAACAGGCGCTTTCCTGGCTTGCCGGACTGGAGCGTTTCTCCATCCGGCCGGGCCTTGAAAGAATGGAATATATGATGGAGAGGCTTGGACATCCTGAACGTCGCTTAAAGTTCATTCATATCGCCGGTACGAATGGTAAAGGCTCTACGGCTTCCTTTTTGCATTCGATTTTGCGAAAAGCCGGGCAGGATGTCGGATTGTTCGTATCGCCGTACATTACTTCTTTTCACGAGCGAATTCAATACAATGGACACTACATCGCAACGGAAGATCTTGTGGCACTGATCGCAAAATTAAAACCGATCGTCGAAGAGATGAGCGCAGGTGAGTTGGGAACACCGACAGAATTTGAAGTGGTAACCGCGCTTGCCCTTCTGTATTTTGCTACTGTGACATATCCTGATCTCGTAATCTGGGAGACAGGGTTAGGCGGGCGGTTGGACTCAACGAATATTGTTCATCCGCTGGCCAGCATTATCACCAATGTCGGTTTTGATCATATGAATATACTGGGAGGGGATTTACCCGCTATTGCCCGGGAAAAGGCCGGGATTATTAAAAGCGGGACCCCGATCATTACCGGACGAATGCCGGGTCAAGCGCTTGCGATTATCGAAGAGACTGCAAGCAAGCGTCAGGCAGCCATATACCGTGCAGATCAAGAATATCAGGCGGTACGGACACGAATGAACGGACATGAAGTAATGGATTTTACCGGATTGTTCGGAAGTGTGGCTGGCTGTGAACTGGGCCTTATGGGAGCGCATCAGGTTGATAATGCGGCTGCGGCATTAATGACGCTTCAGGTGCTAAATAAATACTTTGCCTTATATATTGAAGAAGAGCACATTCGTGAAGGACTCAGTGAAGCTAGATGGCCGGGGCGTTTTGAGAAAATAAGCAAGGCTCCCGATATTATTTTGGACGGTGCACATAATGCGGATGGCATACGGGCGCTGGTTCAGACCGTACGGGACTATTATCCGGGGCGTAAAGTTTCTCTTGTTTTTTCAGCGCTAGAAGATAAAAATTATGCAGAGATGGTGGAGATGCTTGCCCCGTTATGTGAGAGTGTGTGGGTAACGAAGACAAACCATCCGCGGGCGGCCCGCGCAAATGCGCTTGCTACCGCTTTTAAGAACGCCGCACCCGATCTGCCCGTGCATGTGGAAGAAGAGTGGAAAGATGCGTGGCATCAGGCGTTACATACGGTCACCTCGCAGGAGGTGCTGCTTGTGGCCGGATCACTATACTTCATATCAGATATACGAAATGAGTGGAAAGAAAACAGGAAAGCTGGTGATGAATAAGATGGACACTCAGGTGGAAAAACAGCACGAACACAAGCGAGAACATGTTCATTTTATTGGCATTGGCGGGTATGGGATGAGCGCCATTGCCCGTGTCATGCTGGATATGGGCTACCATGTCACGGGGTCCGATATGGCTCGCAAAGAACTGACGGATAAGCTGCAGAAAAAAGGCGCACAAGTATTCATCGGCCATCAGGCAGATCACATTAAAGGTGCTGATCTGGTCGTATACTCAACCGACATTCCAAAAGAGAATGTAGAACTAGTCGCTGCACAAGAACAGACCATTCCACTCATTCACCGTTCGAAGATGCTTGCGCGTCTGTTGAATGAAAAGAAAGGCATCGCTGTTGCGGGTGCACACGGAAAAACAACCACTTCATCCATGATTGCGCTGGTTATGGAGAAGACCGGAACGGACCCGACCTACATTATCGGCGGCGAAATTATGGACATCGGCAGCAATGCCAAAGCGGGTACGGGTGACTTTGTCGTCGCGGAAGCGGATGAAAGCGATGGCACCTTCCTAGAGTACTTCCCGCACATTGCGGTTATCACAAACATTGAACCGGATCATCTTGAGAACTATGACGGTGATTTCGAAAACTTGAAGAAAGCGTATCGTCAATTCCTGTCACAAGTAAAAGAAAACGGTACCGCCATCGTCTGCATCGACGATGAATATGTGGAGGATATGCTGGCGGAGCGAAAAGCCAACGTATCGCTCATCACGTATGCGATCGACAAACAGGCCGACTACATGGCCAGCAACATTGCGCCGGGTGATCGGACCATCTCTTTTGACGTCCTGCATAAAGGCCAACTGCTGGGTCGGATGAAGCTATCTGTACCGGGCATGCATAACGTATACAATGCGCTTGGAACAACAGCCGTATGTATCGAGGCCGGACTGACATTTGACGAGATCGCAAAAGCAATCCAAGCATTCCGTGGTGCGAAGCGGCGTTTTCAAGTGATTGGTGAGGTGAAGGATGTGCTCGTAGTAGACGACTATGCACATCATCCTACCGAGATTGAAGCTACACTAGAAGCGGCGCGCTCGACAAACCGCCGTACGGTGGCGATCTTCCAGCCGCAGCGGTATACGCGCACATTCTTCCTTTTGGATGCGTTCAGTAAGGCATTCAGTGAAGCTGATGAAGTGATTATCGTCGACATTTATTCTCCAGCGAATGATAAGCAGATCGAAGGTGTAAGCGCGGAGAAGCTGGTGGAGCTGATTAAAGCGAACAGTAATCCGAACGCAAAGTATATTGCTACAAAGGAAGATGTCGTGGAGTATTTGCGGGAAGATGTGAAGCCGGGTGATCTTGTGCTGACAATGGGCGCGGGAGATATCTGGAAGGCTGCGGTGCAGCTGGTCGAGGATTTGGAGAAGAAGTAAAAAAGGTTATGTGAACAACATACAAGAAGAGCCCTCTTTTGCCGATAAAGGTGAGAGAGGGCTTTTTTATATAAATTAAAATTGCATCTGATTATTCATGTTTTAACCATTCTATTTTTGACAGTTATGATTTAAGATATAGGTATAATGACCTTGTGTCTTTATGTTTTAAAAAAGGGGGGAGTGTCATGAAAAATAGAAGGCTTAAAAGTGCGCTTTCAGTTGTACTAATTTTTGCTTTGTTGCTAGGCAGCATTGTAGCGGGCATCGGATATATATACGCAAGTGAGACAATTAAAATAAGAGTGTTGGAAATTACGGATAAGAAGCAGGGAGATAATGAGCAGGAGAGAATTGAATCGGAACTTACAGATTTAGTCGGGGACAATAAATACAGTATAGAAACGATCAGCATGAAGAAATTCGTAGCTCTTCGCGAAGAGTTGGATGGAAAGTATGATGTAATTTATATAGGTAGCGGTACGTATTCGCCTGCTCCAGTGGGAGTGTATACAGGTAAGACTAAAGCTGAAAAAGAACGTGCGCATAATACGAAAGACAAAATGAATGATATTACTAACCTCAAAGCTATGGAGATCAAAAAGGACTTTATTGCAAAAGGGCAACTTGTTATCCTGCATACAGATATTCTCAAGCAAAATAATAGTAAGCTCCAAAACAACTTCAAGGAATATAGAGGGACTGCAAGTGTTGATAATGTTAAATTTGTAACGAGTAAAGAGCAGGCGATAAGTGCTATTCGTTCAGCAGAAGTTAAAAGACCGCGTATTAAAATAACCAACCAACCGAGTAATTATGATTCTGCGTCTTCGCAAATTTATAAACCGGGCGATACAGTTGCCTTTGATTTTAATATTACTAACTATGCACAACTGTCGTCTAAGAACTTGGTTGCAAATTTATATATCGATACCGATTTTAATAGGCGATATGATGCGGTTGAGATGATGGGAACAGCGGAGCTTAGAGGATCTTCTGGTAAACTTACATACCCTCTTGCAAGAGGGTACTCAGGCATGCGTTATTGGAAATTAGAAATTGTTGATAAAGATAGTGGGCTTAAAGATTACGCTACAGGAGTATTTCAATTCCGAGATAAAAAAGTGGAAGTAAAAGTGCTTCAAGTAACACAAGGTACAGCAACGACGAGCAGCTTACTTAAAGAAGAGAATATGAAGCAATCGTATCTGGAAACGCAAGATTATAAAATAAGTATTCATGTTATCAGTATGCAGAAATTTAATAGTGATGAGTATAAAGTGTTAAACGGGAAATACAACATGCTTATTTTTGGTTTTGCAGATTCATATAATAATGCTGCTATTGATGCTAAAGCAGCATTAGAGGTTAAAGATTTTATTAATACAGGGCAAGGGGTAATGTTTACCCACGATACGATCTTCGAAACGAACAATGAATGGGTTAAGAATTTTATGGACATAACAGGGCAACAGGTACCTAGAACCGATCTGGGGCATGGGGCGCCAAGCCCATCAACAAAAACTAAAAAAGTAAATGAAGGAATGATGAATCAGTTCCCGTTTCTTTTGGATAATAATGTGACGATTGCGACTACACATAACCAATATTATACATTGGATTTAGAAGATGAGAATGTCGTCCCTTGGTATAATATTATTGGTGGCAATCGAGATACAGATGACAGTTGGAATCATTACTACACATATTCGAAAGGGACGGTAACGTATTCCGGAACGGGGCATACAAATACCGGTTTCCCAGATTCAGAACAGCGGCTATTTGTTAATACGATGTATCGTGCGTTTATCGGCGCGAACCATGCTCCGGAGGTTACGGTATATACTCCTAAGGAACAAGATCGGATACGTACCATTGATCCCATAGACATCGTATACAAAATAGAAGATCTGGATTTAAAAGATGTAGATGTATATACAAAGGTATCCATCAAAGAAGTACCGCTAAAAGATAAGGGAAAGGAGCAATCCATCCCTTTTAGAAGCATCTATCCAGCACAGAGTAATGGGGGAGAAAAGGAAGGCTGGCAGAAATTAAGAAACGGTTCTCTAGTTACGATTCCTTCCTATACAATGTCAGATGATATGAAAGACGGGGGAACCGTATTTGTTGAAGTAGAGGCACAAGATAAGCAAGGGGCTCAGACGAAGAAAACCATTGAAGTCGAAGTGAAACGGGTTATCGCCAAACTAAAATTTGATAGACCTGAGAGTATAGTGGCTGAAAAAGATAAGGAGATAGCTATTCCGTATCGTGTAATTCCAGAGAAGCTGCCTATGGATTTAGGTACAAAATATCCTCATATGACCGTGAAAGATATAAAATTCAAAGAAGTCTTTCCTCCGGGATTAGAAGTTCAAATCCCAGATAAAGCTGGCTGGACACGAACCGGATCACTGGAAACGGGATATACGGTGACAGGCATATTAGGAGAAATTAAATACGAACGCGTGCAGGAAGGCAGTGCGTTCGTGTATGTTGTTCAGAACCCGCCAAATGCATTTGATATTAAGGTCATACCAAAAAGCAATCAAAAATATGTTCTAGGAAATTCAGAAATTGAGTATCTTGACCTGGATAACCAGGTAGTGGCCGGAAAGTTCAAACCTTTAATTTTGGATGCAGAAACCATTATTTCTAGTCTTACATTACGTGATATAGAGCTTGAAGTAGGCGAAGAGGCGACATTGTTTCCAAAGTCAGATCCGCAAAATGCTGATTTGCGAGGAATTCAGTGGGAGTGGACAGAAAATGTAAACTATGCCAGCAAGACAGAGAAGAATGATGGCAGTGTACTTATTAAGGGGTTAGCACCAGGCACAGCTACGATTAAAGCTAAGATCATGTCTGGTGGAAAAGAAGTCTCAACAACAAGTAGGGTTACGGTGCTAAATCCACTTAAAAAATTAACACTAACCCGCTCTTTGGATAAAAACAATGTAAGACCAAATGAAGTAGCAACGATCACGTACAATCTGGAAACAAAAGGTGTGACAGAGTATAAAGGAATTTTTCCACTTGCTTTGCCGCAGGAGAATGGTTATATAGTTAAGAATGTGTATGATTTGACCGGGTTTAAACTATATGGAAATTTTGGGGTTTTAGAGCTTCCGGAGGGAACCTTGCAGCAACAAATGCAGCAGGGATACCAGAATTCTGTTGCAGTGGGAACATGGCTGAATATGCATAATGGAAAAGATGAGTTAAATAAAATTGTTGCTCCTTTTCTTGAAAGTTCGTCAAATGTTGGAAAGGTGATTACGATACCTTTATTTGCAGAGACGAAAGATCAAGGGGTAAACTTTCAGGTTAAGGTAAATAAATTTGCCACCTTTAAGTTAGTAGGAGAAGGAGAGGGAGAATTTCTAGGTTACGGTGTTTCCGTTCCGGATCTTTCCTTTGTGGAAACATTCCCTGCTGCGCCTAATTTTGAGATCATATCTGTTCCCGCAGGTTGGTCAAAAGACGGGAACGTTGTACGCGGAAAGCCTACTTTTACGCTAAATGGTGATAAATATACGGCCACTTTTGAAATTAAAGTATCGGGTACGAAGCGTGGTACGTATGCTTTAAACCAGAGCATAGTAAGTTACACAGGTGCACAAAGCAATACATTGACAGAGCGGTTCCCGAATCTAACATTGACTGTTGAAGTTGATCCAGTTAACCCTGAATTTACCTGGCAGGCGGTCATCGTTGGAGACACAGCAATTGTAACGATTGTACCGATGGATGAAACGATTTTTGATGAGACAGAATGGCGAACAAAAAATTCCAATGGCATGTGGAATGATGGGGTGTTTACTACAGGGAAATTTAATACAAAGACCATGGCTATTGACCTTCTGAAGGATGAAAAGGGAAAACCTATTACCACACCTTTTGGAATTTGGGCGAAAACACCAGGTATAGGGGAGAAAAAAGTGGATATCCCATTAGAACCTCTAGGAACGGCGTCTCCACCTGGAGGCGAGGGTGGGCAGCATCCTTATATTGATCTTGATATAACAGCAACTACACAACCAGGTAAAGATGAAAACCGAGCGGCGCAAGTCAATATGATATATAAGCTTAAGCCGGGTGTGTCTATTCCAGAATGGTTGACAATAAGTATACCAAAGGCTGGATATACAATTGAAGAAGAGGGTCGAGAAGTTGTTAGGTTTACGGAATTTGATACAAGCGACAAAAATATTATGGATGCTCCTATTCAGAATATCCGCCTGATTAAAACAGCAGATGGAAAAACGCATACGTATACTGTTAAAGTAAAAGTATATCCCACATATACAATTCAACTGCCTGGGCTCTCACCTATCGTGAAGCGCTCTGATGACAGTGAGGCAGATATGCTTCCAAAAGTTGAGAAAGTTACTGTTACAGTAAAAGCCAAAGCAAACCTAAATTAAATGAAAAAGGACCGGAATTCCCCCGGTCCTTTTTCGTGTGCTTATAAAATTACAGCGAATTTGTTAAGGTGCAAATTGTACGGTGGAAGGCATGCTGCCTTTCGGGTTGTATTCAATATCATACGCATCCAAAAAGAATGTATCGCCAGCCGGCAGGCCGTAGGTATTCGCCTCAAATATCTTTCGGTTGAACTGGATGGTAAACCTAGAGGCAAGGTAATTCGGGTTACTATCCTTGTAGATTTCCTGAGTGAGTTCGCGTTTCGTATTAAACTCTAGATAGCCTTGTTCTCCCGTTGCAACGCCACCATAAATTCGATTAAAGGAGTTGATAGAATAGATGTGCAAGGCTGATTCAGAATAAAGAAAGGCGGACAGTGGTTTAAATGAACTTGTTCCTTCCCCTTTCCATTTAGCTAGATAAGCATTCATGCTTTCACTATCCTGTTTTATATTGCGTGCAGTTAAGTTAATTTTTCCTGAAGCGATAATAGCAAGATTCTTATTGTTGATATTTTCAATCTCACGAATGACGACATCGCCGTCTACATATATTGTCCCTGTGATATCTATATTTCCGACAATATCAAGGTTTCCTTTAATATAAATGGTTCCTTCAAACGTAAATGGCTTACCGGAGGCACCATCTTTAAAAGCCGCTAAATGCCCCATCTCCACTGTTGCTTTCCCGTCCGGCATGGTATCGGAAGGGCCAATATACAACTGTCGAACATCATTTATCAATTTTTGCCCTGATAGACGAACAGTAAGAGGCACAGGTGCGTTAGGGTCTGTGATAGACAACGGTTCTGAGCGAATCACAAGCTTTTTATCTGAAAGCGGGGGAATGTTCTCTATTATATCAAAACCGTCATCTTCTCCCTGTTCAAAAGAGATAGGCTGATCAGGTGAAACTTCAAAACCGGATGTGGTAGAACCTGCATGATGCGATTGATTGTCATTAACCATCTTCTCTTTTATAAAATCGTGTACCGTTTCTTTTGCGGCTGCTGGTGCACTAGAGCTTCCAGGGTCAAATGTTAGCTTGGTTGTCGCCACTTTTTGCTCGGCTACTCGCTCAACAATAGGAGGCTCATAACCTGGAACATAAGGCATTTCTTTTGGTGCAGACAGTTCGGTTTTCGTACTGCCTACAGGAAGCTCCTTAGGCGTGAAGATATCAACAGATTTTAATGTTGTTCTATTTAGAGACGTAATGTCTCTAATATTTAAGAAATTTTCACTATGTGGATCGGGTTCAGGCTTTGTGACAGCATCAACCACACTCAGTTCTCCGGCATCAGAAAGAAAAAGTGTCCCATCTATATAAGGTTGATTACGGTTCGACTGTTTAGGCCCTCCAAGATCATTCGGATCATCGGTTCCTGTCTTTCCTTCGTTTTCTATGAGGTAACGGTAGTCTTTTGATACAAGAACATTGCCTGCCGCCGCGTTGCCAATAATATTTGTACCGCCGAACAATCGAAGCCCCTTCGGACTGCTTACTGCGTAGTGAAAGGGAGCAGGTACAGTATTAATATATATGGTTGACGTCAACAGTATCCGTTTTGCCTTTCCTGTTTCATTAATGGCACGGGGAGGCAGGCCAAGAGCATACAGGGTGATCTTTTTTACATAGGGCTGGCTGGGCTGCTGTGGATCATTCGTATAAGGCAGCGCCACGGGTTCCAATTTGTATCCGAGTGCAAACCCACCTCGATTTTCTCCGGGAAGCGTGTATTTTTGATAAGGACCGCCGTTATTTGCTAGCGTGATTTTGCTTGCAACTTCATCTAGCTTATTTGAGACAAACGTATCTACGACTGTACTATTTTTATATCCACTTGTTTTAATAGGACTGCTCACATCATTTAATTCTTTCTCCAACTGCTTTTTAAAATAAGCCAGACCCATGTCAGCAAACATCTTTCCTTGAATCTCATCATCGGCAAAGGCTCGCTGCTTTCCGCCCTGGACAAGAAAAGAAGAGATACTGAGCCCTAATACCATGAATAAAATTAAAATGAAAAATACAATAAGCAAAGCGCCGCCGCGTTCGTTGACTATTTTATTCAAATTCCTCACTCCTGAGAAAGACTGTTTACTGAAATTTCGGTTCGCACCATATAAATATAGTTGAAAAGGACATTGCTTTCTATAGAGGAAGTTCCTCCGCTTGATATAGGCTGTATTGTTTCAACTTCCTCCTTGATTTCCTGTAAGTTAGTAAAAGCTGTTTTTTGTCCGTTTTGTATATTTCCATTATTTTGTGCCTTGGGTGCAATAATTAAGTAGACAGCAACCTTCTTGCTATTTGGATTGGTGTTACCTTCCATAATGCGGAAAAGTCCGTAGACCAAATATGACGGGTCATAAGAAAAGGACGAATATATGCCCGTCGATGGAGCAAGCTGAAAGAGCTTCTTATTAAGTATAGAAACAGGCACTTTTTCTGTAGAAGAGCTAGGTAGTGTTTCATAGTTTACCTCTCTCTTATAAGTTGCAATTGCTTTTTTGAAGGATGAACTGTCCGTTTCCGATACAATATGTGCGGATCTCAATATAGCAAATATGTCCTCTTTGCTATTCGTGTTATCTGTTCCATCATCCAAGTCAAAGTAAGAGGCATCTTGCAATGTATTCATGATATCGCCAATAATAAAGTCAGCTTCATTACGTAAGGAGGTCTGTACTTGAGTTTTCCCGTATGTTGTAATTCCGGACAGGTAGACGGAAGAAAGCGGAATGAGAATGACGATAAAAATTGTTAAGCTTGCCAAGAGCTCAACTAATGTAAGTCCTGCTTCGTTCCGTACGTATCGACATATAGATTTTCTCATATGCATTCCCCAGTTCATTCCGTGATTCCTGTGCTTAGGCGTGCCAGCACAGAAGTGGGAGTATTGGCTTCTCTAACAGTAACAGTAATCAGAAGCATTACATTATTTTCAATCTTATTTTCTGGATCATTTTCTCCAGCGTCAGAGATCTCGATGGATTGTATATATGATCGTCCATTTAAAGTTTGCGGCTCTGTGAGATTGATGGTAAGAGGAGTTGAGCTCACCAAGGGGGCAAGGGTCTGATAATTCAATCGAGAATGATCTGCAATAACCGCTCCACCTTGTACTTCCATTTTAGTAGAAGTGAATTCTAAAGTGCCGCTCTTCCATTCTTCTGCGGTCTGCCTAGCAAGGTTCATTGCAATCATACGATTATCCTGTGATTTGGATAACGTATAATTTTGTGTAAAAAAACTGCCGAATAATAAAAGAGAGATAGAAAGAATAACAATTGATGCGACTACTTCAACTAAGGTAAGCCCTTTTTCTTCTTTAAGAATCCCCATTTTTGCACCTCCCGACTTGATTCGATTTTACCATGAAAAGGACCTGTAGAATATCCGTTACATAATTGTTATAGAAATCATAGGTTTTATGAAGGAAATAAGACTTAAAAAACGAATATAGATAGTTCTTCTTGATTTTGTTAATAAAGGTGGTCTCTGAAATGTTATCGGGTATAAGCGGTTATTATGTTATTTACTTTTTATGTACCGGTTTACTGTTTCTTTTGTTCCGGAAGCATATACAGGAAAAACGATCAACGTTGGTTGCTTTTCTTATTGCTGTAGGCACTGGTCTAATGCTTCCATTTCTTTTACTAGGCGTAGGAGAAACAATCACTGGGTTTGTCGCTGCTTTTGTTTTATTGATACTTATTTTTTTTCGTCTGCCTTCCGAGAAAAGCAGCGTGCAGGATGAAGCTGACAGTACACAGGAGAGCGATGATAAAAATCAAGAGGATACCTCCGATGATGAAGCAGCAGTAGCCAGTGACTTGGCTATGCAAGATATAGTGATAGAAGAAGAGATGTCTGCACGGGATACAGTACAGGAGGGAGATGCTCAAGAGGCGATCGATAGGTTGTTAGCGGAAATGTCTCTTCAGCAGAGTTCTCTTGAGCAGCCGCCTACAGTATCGGAGGAAGAAATTCCAGCCTTATCAGAAACTGCAACGGTGCATCCACAAGAATCCGTTCTTTCGATTGATGTTGACTATCTTTTAGAAGATGAAGTATCTGAGCCTGAGAGCGCTGAGCACACAGTCAAATTCGAAGATGAAACAAAAGAGCCGGAAGAGGAAATTATCTACCCTGAGGAAGAAGTAATGGATGAAGAGTTACGTTTTGAAGAGAATGTACCAAACACTGCTCCTCTAGAGCATCGAGAACGATCAGAATCAGATGAAGAGCAGGATGAAGAATACTTTTACCGACTTCAGCAGGTTATGAATGAGGAAACAAAGTAGGCAGTGTTGTTACTAATGCGAAGTAGAGAGAGGGAATCACATGCTAGAACGTATCCGTTTACAACACCCACCAATCATTGTGGCGCTGCTTTTTTTTCAGTTAGTGCTATGTAGTATGCTGGCTTTTTATTTGTCAGGATTATCGGAGGGGGCAGGTGGAGAAAATTCATCCCGAATCTATAAAGATATTACAGTAAGTGGCGTATCACTTGGTGGACTCAATGAAACAGAAGCTATAGAGAAAGTACAAGAACTTGTAGGAAAATTGAATAAAACACCTATCATTCTAACGTATGAAGGAAAAGAATACGTACTAAATAGGCAGAGTCTACATGTTACATATGATGTCTTAGCTACAATAAAGGAAGCAAAACAGATTTCGCAAGAGATGTCTGGGGTTGCGGGGTTATGGAAATGGTGGAACAATACATTGCCCTCACCGGATTTATCCTTACAAACTGCCTTTAATCGTGATAAAGCGGCAGCCTTCATAGGTGAGATTGGCCGCAATATTAATCAGTCATCTACAGAAGTAATTGGTAAAGTAAATGGAGATCATATTACTCTTCAACCAGAACGAGAAAGAGTTCAAGTAGAGGTAGATAGGACATTAGATAGCCTTAAGGAAGAATTGGGAACATTTCAAAACAATTACCATATCGCTGTAGCAGTAAAAAAAGAACCGGCTAAACTTACCAAGCAAGTAGTCGGTCAAATTGATACGTTACTTGCAGATAAGAAGCAGGCTATTACTCTCTCAAAGCAGGACCAAGTTACAAATCTTAGGCAGGCTGTGCAATCACTAAATGGTACATTGCTTCTTCCGGGAGAGAAATTCTCATTTAATACAAAAGTGGGTCCGTTTTCTTTTGATCACGGATATGTACCTGTGACAGTGAACGTTCGAGAGGCCGGTAATCCTGATGGGGTAGCAGGTGGTGCTTCGCAAGCAGCTTCAGCTCTGTATGTTACTCTCATACAAAAAGGTCTTCCGGTTATTGAACGTCATCCTCACTTGTATCAGGTTGATTACGCATCCCCAGGACTTGATGCGTTCGTAGATGGTAAAGAAATAGACCTACGCTTTGTAAATAATGAGAAATATCCGATCTACATCCATGCTGAGATTAAGAATAATGAGCTTCGTGTGGCGCTATTCGGGAGTAAGAACGTAAAAAAAGATGTACTTATAGAAGTTAAAGATCAGAAGCAAATAACAAAAGCAACCGTTGTTCGTTCAGATGCTTCGCTCCCTACTGGTCAGGAAAAAATTATAAATCGTGGTGCAGACGGGTTGCGGGTCAAAGTATATACGTCGAAGAAGGCTGCTGACGGCACGGTCAAAAGAGAACTGTTATCCGATGATTATTATCGTCCGATTTCTAATATTATTGCCTCAGGCCCAGGAAGAGAAGGGAGCAATGAACAATCAGCAACGCCGATACCTTCTCAACAGGATTCGTCTACAGACAGCGGTAAGGCTGCTGATACATCAAAAGAAAATGCGGAGTCTCAATCTGAAAAAATCAAAGTACAGGGCAATATCATCTACTTAAATTAGAATAAAGGTGAGAGTATGGCACGTAAACGACTAGGAGATATATTGGTCGAAAGTGGAATTATTTCGCAGGAACAGCTTGAGAAAGCGCTTCAGGAGCAGAAGAAAACCAAACTGAAATTAGGAGATCATCTACTGCAAACCGGCTATATTACCGAGCAGCAGCTTATCGAAATTCTAGAGTTTCAGTTGGGAATTCCACATGTAACTTTATTTCGCTATAAACTAGATCCTTCTCTCTCAGGAGTTGTACCGGAAGAATTAGCACGTCGCTATTCATTAATTCCGCTAAAAAAGGAAGAGAATAAGCTTACCGTCGCTATGGTTGACCCGATGGATTACTTTGCCATTGATGAATTGCGGATGAGTACCGGATTTATCATTGAACCTGTTATTGCCACGCGGGATGAAATTCACCGTACGATTAACAGGATGTACAGCATGCAGGATTCCGTTAAAGAGTTAATGGAAGACATGAGTCTAGCTGGTGATGTGGAAGAAGCGGAAGTAACAGACGAGGATTCCCCTATTGTTCGTTTGGTGAATCAGATGTTCGAACAAGCTGTGCAACTGCGAGCTAGCGATATTCATATTGATCCTCAAGAAGACGGAATCCGCATTCGCTATCGGATTGACGGGCTGCTGCGGACGGAGCGGGTACTGCCCCGGCATATGGTTGGGGTATTGACAGCGCGTCTTAAGATTATGGCCCGCCTCAATATTGCGGAACGCCGTATACCTCAGGATGGACGTATGCAGATGCATATTGCATTTAAAGAAATTGATGTGCGTGTATCTACACTTCCAACCATCTTTGGGGAAAAAATCGTTATGCGCTTGCTTGATTTAACCAATGCTTTAGTAGGCATTGATCAGCTTGGTCTGACAAAGAGAAACCTGACTATGTTTCAAGAGTTGTTAGGGCGTTCCAATGGCATTTTTCTCGTTACCGGCCCGACGGGGAGCGGGAAGTCCACTACACTGTATTCAGCGCTGAACCAGTTGAATCAAGAAAATATCAATATTATAACGGTAGAAGATCCGGTTGAGTATAATCTTGAAGGCATCAATCAAGTACAGGTAAACCATACGATTGGCATGACGTTTGCTTCATCGCTTCGCTCTATTCTGCGACAGGACCCAGATATTATTATGATCGGGGAAATCAGGGACACAGAAACTGCAGAGATTGCGGTTCGTGCGGCATTAACCGGCCATCTTGTACTGAGCACACTTCATACGAACGATGCGGTAAGCAGCATGACAAGACTGATTGATATGGGTATCCAGCCATTTTTGTTAGCTTCTTCAGTAAATGGTGTATTGGCTCAGCGACTTGTGCGCCGGATTTGTAAAGATTGTAAGGAAGAATATACAGTTGAAGAGTACGAGAAGGAGATATTTGCTCAGCGTGGTCTTAAAGTAGATACGCTGTATCGAGGAAGTGGGTGCAGTAAATGCGGATTAACTGGTTATCGTGGCCGTGTAGCCATTCATGAGATCTTTAGTCTAGATGATATGCTTCGGCAAATGATTACGAGAAGTCACCCCGCATCAGAGTATAAGAAGCAGGCGATGAAAAAAGGCATGATCCTGCTGGTGGACGATGGCTTGATTAAAGTGCGGCAAGGTATTACCACCTTAGAAGAGGTCTTGCGTGTCGCCTCTAATTAGTCATAAAGATTTATTTATTTTTCGTTTATTTTCCTTTATAAGAATGATACGATATACCTATATAGGAGGAGTATAATGAGCTTAGACATCAAGAAACTGTTAAGATATGCCTATGAAAAGGGAGCTTCCGATCTTCACATAACAGTTGGCTCAGCTCCTATTTTTCGCATTGATGGTGAGCTGCGAAGGCTTGATATGGTGCCGTTAACTCCGGGAGATACGGAGGCTATGGCGAAGGAAGTTATTAAAGAGAATCTGTATCCTACTTTTTTAGAGAAAGGAGAGCTTGATTTCTCATACGGTTTACCTGGGGTTTCGCGCTTTCGGGTAAATGCGTATCACCAACGAAGCTGTATTAGCTTGGTAGCGCGGGTAGTGCCTGCGGGAATTCCTTCACTAGAATCATTACAGCTTCCTCCCGTATTACGGAAGTTCTGCCATAAGCCACAAGGTCTGGTACTGGTCACAGGCCCGACAGGAAGCGGGAAGTCTACTACGCTTGCCGCGATGATTGACTATATCAACAAGCATATGCGCAAACATATAATGACGCTTGAAGACCCAATTGAATACCTGCATAAACATCAGCTCTCCGTCGTCAATCAACGTGAAGTAGGATTTGATACGAAAGATTTTGCCAGTGGGCTTCGTGCTTCTCTTCGACAAGACCCTGATGTCATTCTTGTTGGGGAGATGCGTGATTTAGAGACGATTAGTACAGCGATTACGGCTGCTGAGACAGGGCATTTAGTCTTTGCAACCCTGCATACGTCTGACGCACCACAGACGATTGATCGGATCATCGATGTATTTCCCGGCAACCAGCAGCCGCAGATGCGTATACAATTGGCGTCCGTGCTGGTCAGCATTGTCTCACAGCGTCTCTTTGCCAAAATTGGCGGTGGACGCATGGCGGCAACAGAAATTCTTGTTAATACGCCTGCCATAGCTAACTTGATTCGGATGGAGAAGGTGCATCAGATCAAAAGCTTGATGCAGACGGGCAGAGATCAGGGGATGCATACGATGGAGATGTCGATTAAGGAATTATTGTCTCAAAATCTGATCTCTCGCGAGGCAGTAGAGCATCATCTAAGTGAAAGGGTGGCAGAATAGATGCCCACTTTCTCATACGAAGCGATCGCAAGAAGCGGGAAGAAGCAAAAAGGGAAAATCGAGGCTGTTAGCAAGGCTGCTGCTGTGTCGGAATTAAAGCAAGGCGGTGTCTATGTATCCTCCATTATGGAAGAGAAACAAAGCGTCCTGCAAAAGGAAATCTCGATTACTCTCTTTCGTCCTGTAAAAAGTCAGCACTTTGTCGTATTCTTACGCCAGCTTGCTACGCTGATCCGCGCAGGGGTAGGCATTGTCGACAGTATTCATATTTTATCGCAGCAGAGTGAAAGCAAGGAATTGCGCAGAGTATTGAGTGAAGCGGCGGGAGATATTCAGCAAGGCAGTCAGCTATCTGAAGCATGTGCCAAGCACCCGAAGATATTTGAGCCGCTGTTTCTCAGTATGCTTCGGGCAGGAGAAGCATCAGGGAATATGGAGATTGTGCTTGATCGGATGGCTACTTTCTATGAGAAATCCCATTACACCAAAGAGAAGATCAAGTCAGCGATGATGTATCCGATCGTTATGCTTTTTTTAACGGTGATTGTAACGATCTTTCTTCTCACAAACATTGTACCGATGTTTGTTGGCATGTTTTCTAGCTTTCATGCTGAGCTTCCAGCTATTACAAAATTCGTGCTTGCGATAAGTAATAGTCTAATTCACACGTGGTATGTCTACCTTGCTGTTGTTATAGTAAGTATCTTCTTGATTCGGATGGTTCTACGCACACCGCGCGGGCGTTATCTATTCGATTATGGAATTTTGAAGATGCCTATATTTGGTGGTTTATTTCAAAAGGGTTCATTAGCCCGGGTTACCAGGACATTAAGCACGCTATTCACAAGCTCAGTTCCGGTTCTTCAGTCCCTTACAATTGTTGAGAATGTTGCCGATAACTTGGTTGTAGGCCGAGCATTGGCGGCTTCAAAGGATAGTTTACGACAAGGGAGGCCGTTGTCTGAACCATTAAAGAAATCCTGGGTGTTTCCACCATTGGTTACGCATATGATTGCAATCGGGGAAGAGACAGGTTCAATGGACACGATGTTAGAGAAGATTGCAGATTTTTATGAAGCGGAAGTAGAAGCGATGGTAGACCGAGTAAAGGCGTTGATTGAGCCGGTTATGATCGTAGCACTGGCTGTCATCATCGGGGCGATTGTGCTTTCCATTATGGTTCCGATGTTTGAGATATTCAATCAGGTGAAATAAAGAGGAGGAAAAAGAGATGTTAAAGAAGTATGTAAAGAATCAGCGTGGTTTGACGTTGATTGAGCTGTTAGCGGTTATCGTGATTTTAGGTATCATTGCCGCAATTGCGATTCCATCTATTGGGGGAATTATTGAAAATTCGAAGACAAAAGCACACAAAGCCAATGCACTTATGATACTTGATGCAGCTAGATTATATGATGTAGATAAAAATCAAGGTGGCGGTAATTTTACAATTGCTACGGATGCATCTGATAATAATCTCAAACCAGATCAAGCTTTAGTTGCAAATGGGTACTTAGATGCTATTCCAAAAGATCCTACGCAGAGCAGTGCTAACTATGGCTATATTGTTGTACAGAAAAACGCAGGAGTATTTACGGTTACACTGGGATCTAATTCGACTACTCTTTATGTAGATCATAGAACTAAAGAGCAAATAAATAATGATAATTTAAAAACTAATTAAGTTAATTAATTAATATAGAAAGGACTCCTTTAAAAGAGGAGTCTTATTCTTTTCTAGGAAAGTTGTTATTAAGGAGTTGTTGTACCATTTATGTATGTAATTTATTTTCTCTATGGCCTCATCTTCGGCTCCTTCTTCAACGTCGTTGGCCTGCGTATTCCGAAGAAACAATCGATTATCCATCCACCGTCGCATTGTCCGAATTGCAGCAATCGTCTGCGGGCGCGAGACTTACTCCCAGTTCTCTCGTATATATATAATGGCCAGAAATGCCGTTTTTGTAAGCAGCCTATATCACCAATCTATCCGATTATGGAGCTTGCTACAGGCATCCTGTTCGCGATGGCCTATTATTTCTTTGGCTTCACATGGGAGACGATGATGGCGCTGCTTTTCATTTCCTTGCTTGTTGTTATTACAGTGTCTGATCTAGCATATCGGATCATCCCAGACCGTGTTGTATTTCCGTTTCTAGCATTATTTCTTATTCTTCGATTTTTTATTCATCCCAATGAGACCTATCTTACCCATCTACTTGGGATGGTATTGGGATTTGGGATTTTTCTACTCATTGCGATTGTTTCACGCGGTGGTATGGGAGGCGGAGACATTAAGCTGATGGCAGTCATTGGCCTTTTTCTTGGGTATCCGCTGCTTTTTGTCACAATTCTTCTTTCTACCTTTTTTGGCACCTTATATGGTATTCTATTAATGATGATCAAGGGCGCGGGCAGAAAGACCGAAATCCCCTTTGGTCCGTTCATTGCGCTAGCAGGTCTCGTGTCTTTGTTTAGCGGCTATGAGATTATCAATTGGTATATGAATACTTTTGTATATTTGTGATATAAGGAGAAAGATGCGATGAAATGGAAGCTACCAACGCTTCGCTTTCCATCCTTCGGCCCTAAGAATAAGTCGGGGTATGTAGGAATGACAATTACAGATGAGGGGCTTCGCTATGCGGAGGCACGAGCGACCGCTTCACGCATCCAGGTCCGACAAGCAGGGTTCATTGAGTTAGAGGCGGGCATTGTCCGTGGCGGTAAACTAATAGATGAGAAAAAGGCAGTTGAACAGTTGGAAGTTGGGATGAGGAATACCAAGCTAAAGCGAAAAAAGATTGTGTTATCCGTTCCAACTTCTTTGGTTATCATCCGCAAAGTTTCGCTGCCAAAGCTGCCAATGAAGGAGATACGACCACTATTAGAAGTAGAGCTAGAGTCAACGGTTCATCTCCCTTTTTCTAGGCCCTATTTTGACTTCTATAAGCTAGAGGAAGAAGTGAAAGCTGAGCCTGTGGAAGAAGGCGGGGAAGAGGAGTGGATGGATCAGTATCTAGTAATTGCAGCACCAGGAGATTTAATCGATCAATACACATATATTTTCTCTGAGCTGAAGCTTCGACTTGAGGCTGTAGATATTGAGCCGTTAGCCCTGTATCGTGTACTATCCTCGTATCATTTTGAAGAGGAAGAAGGATGTACGATGTATATGCAGGCGAATAATCACACAGTCAATGTGTCCTTTTTTAAAGAAGGTATTCCTGAATTTGTGCGTAACATTCCCCTCGATCTGGCAGTGCATAAACAAAAGCTAGAAGAAGAAGGGATGGCAGAGTCATTCGCTGTAGAATTGTTCCGAGAAGTAGAGCGTGTGATTAATTTCTATCAATTTACGATGAAAAACGATGGTACTCGTGTTGAGAAGCTTTATGTGACCGGTGAATTTCCTTATCAGGAACCGCTCATTCCCTTTATTCGGGAAAGGCTTGTGAACGTAGAGGTTCTTTCGCTCCCGGTAGGACATATAGTCCATCCTTTTGCGGAAGAAACAGAGGTGCAAGCGTATACTGTCCCTATCGGGTTATCAATGAAAGGTTGAGCGCAGTGGGTATTGATATTAATCTGCTTCCGCAGCGAAAAACTAAATTCTCAAAGGATCTTCTTATCTATCTTGTCTTGTTTATGATCTGGCTTTCAGCGGCGTCATACTTTGGCGTAAGCTATTATCTGACCAAGCAGGAAATCGTGCTTCTCAATAAAGAGGTACAGGAGCAAGAGAAGGTGCTCGCTAATGCAGAGCAAAGGGTAACGCAGGGGAATACATCGAACTCACTGCAGAGCTACCTCGATCTATCAAATAAATTACAGCATCTTTTTTATCCGACGACGTTGATGTTGGATGAACTGGCACGTAATCTGCCGAAGAATGGAAAATTAGGTCAGGTTACATACAATTCAGATGGCAAGATTACCCTGCAGGGCAATTTTGAACAATACGATGATGTAGCTGCATATCTTCATAATCTGCAGAAATCTGATCGTGTGGTGAAGGCTTCGGTCAAAACCATTGCAGCCGCTCCTATTGAATGGAAAGGACCTGTCGATGAAGAAGGGAATCCGATGTCTTCTTCCTTACAGATTGTAGGCGGTGAGATATTGCCGCGCTACGAGGCGACATTCGAGGTACTTGCTGTTACGATTGACGCAAAAAGTATTGAAGCGGCGCAGAAGACTACGCCTGGACAGTCAGGTTCGCCCGCAGCTACAACCAAACAGTAGGGCAGGAAGAAATGAAAGTGTAAAGTAGGTGGGCAGCATGGGAGAGAAGGAGCGCCAATATATCTTGATTATGGTTGCGATGCTTTTTGTCCTGCTTGCCGCATATTATTATATGTATTATGTTCCGTTGCAAAAGGAGAAGGAACAGACATTAATGCGGGTAGAGCAGTTAAAAGCACAGACGCAGAGCATACTCAAACGGGTCGAGAAGAAAGAAACGACACCGCCCCAAGAGCAGGTGAAGCGAATCGCAGAACTTATCCCGGTACAGCCGTATACAGATCAATTGATTTTGGACTTGGGCAAGCTGCAGTCGTTAGGTGAGCTTCAGATTGAAAATGCAACCTTTGAAGAAGAGAAAGAGGTTAAAGTACAGGAACTTCCGAACCAGTTCATTCCGCAGGCCGCGAGACAGGGACAGGTTCCGCAGCAGAAAAGCAAGCAGGCGATTAATGTTCAAGCTGCACAGAATGCACTTCCACCTGTAACCATCAAAAGCATTGAGATAACGTTAGCGATTAAAGGCGAGTATAAGAATATCTATAATTTTGTTACTGAAGCGCAGGATTTATCCCGTTATCTGCGTGTGGATATGCTAACATTTACCTCACCGGAAAAAGACGAATTTCAAATTCCAAAAGACAAAAATCTAACGGCTTCACTGAAGCTAACAAGCTATTATGCACCACAGTACGCGTCGCTTCTAGACAAGCTGCCGCCTGTGAATGTAGAGCCGCCATCCGGTAAGTGGGACCCGACACAGTATCCAGTGATCAAAAAAGAAAACATACAAAATCCAACGCCTTCCGCACAGTAATCGCGCAGGGCGTTTTTTCATTCATAAATAAAGAGCGTATCTCATACAGTGGACTAAGGACACTTTCTTTAGGAAGGGAGACGCTTCATGATGAAGAAAAGCCCGGAGTACACAATCCGTATCAAGCCGAAGATAGAGCCGCTCCGATCCGGGACCCGCACACTTGATACACCGCCTCAGCCTATCATCAAGCTCAACACAGCCAAAGTAGAAATCACCCGCACACAACCCGAAGCAGAAGCTGAGAATACGGCAGCAGGTCATCCGGTCATTGAACCTATTATTTCGAGCATCCCCGAACTGAACATAGAAGAAATCAATACCATCCGCTTTACACCGGGACGCAAATCATTGCTTTCGGGAAAAAAGTGGACAGGACATACATTTAGACCTCCTAAGAATCTCTTTCGTCTTTCGGCGGTAGCTGGCGGCGCGGTGATGATCGGACTTCTGCTTGGCTATGTGGTTCTGCAGACCTTCACTTCAGAAGCGCCAAGAGCAGAAGAGGAGAAGGCACCTATTGTTGTGGGACAAGCACAGCAACAGCAGCAAGGAAAGTTGGCCATACAAGAACTCGGGAAGACAGCACCGAAGACAGAACAAGCAGGCCCCGCCGCTTCTGCACCACCTGTAGCTAGTGCTCCAAAAACAAAGCCTTTGACCTTAACGCTTCCGGTTGTTCCGCTGTATATCGTACAGGGCGGAGTATTTAGCACGAAAGATGGGGCGCAGCAGGAACGTACCGCAGTTCAGCAGAAGGGCTGGCCCGCACATATGGAGGAAGAGGCGGGCAAGCATATATTGTTTCTTGGCGTAAGCGCCTCACGCGATGACGCGCTATCGCTTGCCCAGGCGTATCGGGCGTCCAAGCAGGAAGTATACATTAAGGAGAGAAGCCTCCCTGCAGGTACGGTGACGCTCTCCGTTCCAGAAGCGCTATCACAGGGTGAAGTGGAACAGATTCAGAAGCTTGGCGATGCGCAGGCAAGGCTGTTTCAGACCGTATCCCTTGTAATTGGAAGCGGCTTTAAAGAAGGGAAGATCCCACAGGCTGAACTTGATAAAGTGCTTGCGCAGCATAGAGAGGTTCTACAGCGGGGCCGAAGCGCCACAGCCGTATTGCCGGAGAAGCCGAAGGCGCTGCTGCAGAAATCACTGAATGAGATGACGACAGCTATTACGACACTGCAGCAATTCGCCAATCAGCCAAATAAGGCATATTTGTGGCAGTCCGAAGACAATATTCTCCGGTTCATTTCATTTTATAAGCAATGGCAGCAGGCGTTAGCAGGGTAACCTGATTAAACGGGTAGAAAAAACACGAAGGAAGCATATCTTTCGTGTTTTTTCTTTGAAATTGAAATGTAATGTAGATTGGCTGGTTTTCGCTGTTGTACTGCCCGTATGTCTTTGCTAAACTTAGTATGATATATGGCTATAAGGAAGAAGAAGTGTGTATTCGCAGTAAAGTCGCATCAATGAGTAGGAGCAGGTGAATCATATTGTCGAAAGCAAACCAGCCTTCCATTGTCCTGGCGTCGGCATCAGCCAGACGTAAAGAATTGCTGACCGGGCTTGGCCTGACGTTTACCGTACAGCCGAGTGTAGCAAGTGAAGTCGTCGAGGAAAAGGTATCGCCCGATGAGTTCGTAACCATTCTTGCCCGCCGTAAAGCACAGGACGTAGCATTTTCCCTCGCGGATAACGAAGATGAATCGTATCTGGTTATTGGCTCGGATACGGTCGTTGTTGTTGACGGCGAGATTTTGGGTAAGCCGGAGCATGAAGAAGAAGCTTTCCGTATGCTATCAAGACTCTCCGGCCGGACACATACGGTGTACACCGGTTTATGTGTAGTTGATACGGTGACGGGCAGAGAAAAAGTGGGATATCGTGCAACGGATGTAACGATGCGCGAGCTTACACCAGATCGCATCCGCCGCTACATTGCCACAGGTGAACCGATGGATAAAGCCGGCGCCTACGGCATTCAGGGATACGGAGCGACGCTTGTCTCCCACCTCGACGGCGATTATTTTGCAGTCGTCGGTCTTCCGGTTGCATTAACTAGTGACTTTTTGGAAGAATTTGGTATAAAATTACTGTAGGTGCTGCGCGCTCAGCCAGTGCTTATAGGGGAGACACCTTACGCAAGACAGCATGAAAACCCCAGACGTAAACGAAATGGGGAATCCATATGAAACAAATGGACATGCTGTCACAAGAGTATTATCCAACGCTTCGTGAGATACCAGAGTCGGATCGTCCGCGAGAAAGAATGATGCAGGCAGGACCCGGAGCGCTGTCGAACGCTGAATTGCTAGCGATTCTTCTGCGCACCGGGTCGGCTGAGGAATCAGTCATGTCGCTCTCCTGTCGCGTGTTGAACCAGGTCGGAGGACTGCGTGGGCTGAAGTCGGCCTCTTTTGAAGAATTAACGTCCTTAAAAGGGATTGGTCCAGCTAAGGCTCTGCTTCTAATGGCAGTCCTTGAATTAGGCAAGCGTATGGGCAGTGCACATTTCTCCGATAGAATTACGATTCGCTCACCAAAGGATGCAGCAGATGTTATGATGGAAGAGATGCGCTATCATACCCAGGAACATTTCGTCTGCTTATACCTCAATACGAAAAATCATATCATCGGCAGAGAGACGATTTTCATCGGTAGTTTGAACTCATCCATTGTTCATCCCCGCGAAGTCTACAAGGAAGCCATTCGCCGTAGTAGTGCCTCTGTGATATGCCTTCACAATCATCCAAGTGGGGATGCCAGCCCAAGCCGGGAAGACATCGACGTTACACGCCGCCTGCAGGAAGCGGGCCGTATTTTAGGAATTGAACTGCTCGACCATATCATTATTGGGGATGGGCAATTTTATAGTTTAAAGGAAAAAGGACATTTTCAATAAGCTATCATTTTGCTTATTGAAAATATACGTGTTTTCAGTATAATTTTATAGTTGTCGTACGATTACATACGCGCTTAATCATGAAGGGAGAAATTACACCAATGTTTGGTAGCTTTAATAGAGATATGGGTATTGACCTTGGCACGGCCAATACGCTTGTATATGCGAAGTCAAAAGGAATCGTGGTTCGGGAGCCTTCCGTTGTTGCATTGCGCACAGATACGGGTAGTATTGAGGCCGTAGGGAATTCGGCAAAGAGTATGATTGGAAGAACGCCGGGGAATATCGTAGCCGTTCGTCCGATGAAAGACGGTGTTATCGCTGATTTTGAGACGACAGCAACCATGCTGCGCTATTTCATCGACCAGGCACAGAAGAGCCGCGGTCTTTTCTCGCGCAAGCCAAACGTTATGGTCTGTGTACCTTCCGGCATTACTGCTGTAGAGAAGCGTGCGGTAGAAGATGCAACCAAGCTTGCGGGAGCGCGTGAGGCGTTTACAATTGAAGAGCCATTCGCTGCAGCAATCGGTGCGGATCTGCCTGTATGGGAGCCGACAGGAAGCATGGTGGTAGACATTGGTGGCGGTACGACAGAAGTAGCGATTATCTCGCTTGGCGGGATTGTAACAAGCAAATCAATTCGGGTAGCCGGAGATGAGATGGATGAAGCGATCATCCAATATATTAAGAAAAAGTACAATCTTATGATCGGGGAGCGGACTTCGGAAACGTTGAAGATGGAGATTGGTTCTGCCATTCCACCGGAGCAGCCGGAGACGCTCGACATTCGCGGCCGAGATTTGATTTCTGGTCTGCCGAAGACGATTGAGATTACTGCACAAGAGATTGCGGATGCGCTGAGTGAGACAGTGGCAAGCATTGTAGACGCAGTGAAAATTACGCTGGAGAAGAGTCCGCCGGAGCTTGCGGCTGATATTATGGATCGTGGAATTGTATTAACCGGTGGCGGTGCGCTGCTGCGTAATATGGACAAGCTGCTGGCTGATGAGACGGGCATGCCGGTACTCGTAGCGGAGAATGCGCTCGATTGCGTAGCGATCGGTACGGGTCGCGCGCTTGAGAATCTTCACTTGTTTAAGTCTAAGTCCGGCATTACGATGCGTTCCGGACGAAAGTAAGCAGGTGGTAGGGAGTGACCAATTTTTTCGGGAATAAACGATTGATCGCGATATTGATCGGCCTGATTGTGCTGATTGCGGTGATGGGCGCTACGTTAAAAGAGCGCCCTGTTCCCACTTGGCCGGAACGATTTGCTAAGGATTCGGTATCGTTCGTTCAGGGGATTTTATATAAACCGGCAGCGATGGTATCAGGCTTTTTCGATAATATTAAGCATATTTATTATGTGTACGATGAGAACAAAGTGCTGAAATCCCAGCTTGATCAGCATGCGAAGCTTCAGGTGGAAGTGGAGGAACTTCGACGTCAGAATGAGAAGCTGCGTTCAATGATGAACATTTCAGAGAATAAGCTTGGTGGAAACAAGCCGTATGTAGCGGATGTAATTGCGCGTACGCCAGATCGCTGGAATAATATGCTGACAATTGGTAAGGGGAAAAATGACGGCATTGAACCGGATATGGCAGTCGTATCCGCGCAGGGGGCGTTAATCGGACGCATTCAGAGTGTATCAGCCTTCTCTTCCCAAGTAGAGCTGTTAATGGATATTGAAGAGGCGAATCATATCTCTGCCGTTATCCAAGGCAATCAGGCGATTTATGGCGTGATCGAGAGCTATGATCTTAACAATCATGAATTGATTATGCGTAAGATCCCGAAGACGCGTGATCTCAAGGTTACGCCCGGTCAATATGTGACGACATCCGGTATGGGTGGCGTCATGCCAGCGGGGCTTATTATCGGACAGGTCAGCTCCGTTGGAGACGGGGACTACGGCTTGACGCAGACCGCACGCGTTAAACCGCTTGCGAATTTCTATCAGATCGAGCAGGTGTTTGTGGTGAAGCGTAATTTTGTAGCGAAGCCTGAGCAGACACCGCAGGATCAGAAGCAGAATGCCAAGAAGGCCGGTAAGTAGGCACCGGGGGAAGGCAGGATCATATCAAGTGAAGATTGGCGCAATATCGATAGTTATGTTTGTATTGTTTCTCATTGAAGGTACGGTTGCTCAGGTGTTTGCCCCGGAAGCGTGGGGGCTTCCCTGGATCATCGTTCCCCGCTTTGTGCTCGTAGGGGTTATATTTATCGGCTTGTATATTGGCCGAAGACAAGCCCTGTACTTCGGTTTGTTCTTCGGTCTTTTGTATGATGTGGTGTATACGGAAGTGATCGGTGTCAATGCATTTACCACAGCGACGCTTGGGTATTTGGCTGGCCTTACTTCTCGTTACTTCCACCAGAATTGGCTGCTGGTGCTGGTGAACGTACTAGTGGTCGTATTCATAAACGAGTGGCTTGTCTACCAACTGTATCATTTGTTTAACCGTGCCTTCATGGATATGGGCGGATTGTTTATGAAAGAGATTGTGCCGACTGTCATCGTTAATGCACTGTTTACGATGCTAATTTTCCGTCCAATGAGTAAGCTTGCGAAAAAGTCCAGGGTGAATCAAGAGATTGCGTAAGAGCGATACGGAGTCGGCAGGAAATGACGGCTCGCGCAGCGAATACGTTAGAGTATGGGGTGGATCTTTGGCTATGACGAAAACAAAGCAAAAAGTAGTGATCAAAGGAACCAAAGAAGGCCTCGTTTTTCTTTTGGACGATGCCTGCTCATTTGACGAACTTCTAGAAGAGTTGCAGGAGAAGATTGAGAAAAGCCACCAACAGATTTTGGCTGGTCCGATCATCAGCATTCATGTTCGATTAGGGATGCGTTATGTGACCGGGAAGCAGGAGCAGCGCATAC
The DNA here is from genome assembly GCF_041379945.2 of Aneurinibacillus sp. REN35. NCBI lineage: Bacteria > Bacillati > Bacillota > Bacilli > Caryophanales > Paenibacillaceae > Aneurinibacillus > Aneurinibacillus baijiui. The sequence goes on from NZ_JBFTXJ020000014.1 coordinate 97,939, forward strand.
GGGAAATACTGAAGCAGCGGGGAAATCTCGTTGTCCGAGCCATCGAGTCTGAAGTCACTACGAAGGAAGAAGCGCTAAGGGATAAGCTTGCTTCACAGGTGCGTGTCTACGCGCGCACGGTACGATCCGGGCAGGTAATCCGCCATGAAGGGGATTTGCTTTTGCTTGGTGATATTAACTCGGGTGCACTGGTCATGTGTACGGGCAGTCTTTTCGTGCTCGGTGCGCTGCGCGGTGCGGCACATGCCGGATGTGAAGGAAATCAGAAGTGCATTATCGCTGCACATCAGATGTTTCCGACACAGGTGCGCATCGCAGGCATCATGAATCCTGCATCGGATGACCGTAATCCGGAAGAGATGACGAATATGGAATTTGCGTACATTGCCGAAGGGCGATTGACGATTGAAAAAATGAATCAATTGCATAAAATCCGACCTGACTTGGGTCGGTTTGTCATATAGGGGGGATCCTCGTGGGTGAAGCCATTGTGGTTACATCGGGCAAGGGCGGGGTCGGCAAGACGACGACCACCGCGAATATAGGAACAGCTCTTGCGCAGTTGGGCAAGAGAGTATGCATGATAGATACGGACATCGGTCTGCGCAATCTGGATTTGGTTATGGGATTGGAAAACCGGATTATTTTTGATCTGGTGGATGTAATTGAAGGTAGCTGTAAATTGCATCAGGCAATGATCAAAGACAAGAGATTCGACGATGCACTCTATCTGCTTCCTGCAGCACAGACGAAGGATAAATCGGCGGTTACACCTGAGCAGGTAGAGGAGCTGGTAAACCGCCTGAAGGCGGACTTCGACTATGTGCTAATCGATTGTCCCGCAGGCATTGAGCAGGGATTTAAAAACGCGGTCGCTGGCGCGGATAAGGCGATTGTCGTCACAACTCCGGAGATTTCATCCATTCGGGATGCGGACCGGGTTATTGGCCTCTTAGAGCGAGAAGAGCTTACAGCGACGTATCTTGTTGTTAATCGTATCCGGCCTCATATGACACGCACAGGTGACATGCTTGATGTTGATGATGTCGTCGCCATGCTCTCGGTAGATCCGATTGGCTATGTGCCGGATGACGAGGAAGTAATTAAACATTTGAATTTAAAAGAGCCGGTTGCAATGAATCACGAAGCGAAAGCAGGGATCGCATACCGCAACATCGCACGCCGCATTCTAGGCGATTCGGTGCCGTTTTTGAATATGGATGAACCGGAAGGGTTTTTCAAAAAAGTGAAGCGGTTATTCGGTATCAAATAAACGCGGTGCGAACACAGCATCGGGGGATAAAGCATGGATTTCGAAAAAAAGTATATACGCAACTTGGATTGGTTATTAATTTTGCTGCTGATGTGTCTCGGGATTTTTAGCTTCATCGGTATCTCCGGTGCGACAGCGACGGCTAACTATGAATGGAAGCAGGTCGCCTGGTATGCGATCGGGTTTACAATATTAGCAGTCATTCTGCTGTTTGATTACCATGTGTTCAATAACTTTGCATATATGCTGTATGGCATTGGATTGGTGCTGATTATCGGCGTATTATTCATGCCTGCCAAAAGCGGTGCGCACAGTTGGTATCAACTTGGCTTCGTGGACTTTCAGCCTTCTGAGTTGATGAAGATCTTTACCATTATAGCGGTCGCCAAGTATATTTCGAATAAGGATGAGAAGGAAGAATCGGTGAATAATATAAAAGCATTATTCCCGATCTTTCTTTTGGTTGGCGTGCCGTTGCTGTTGATTTTAAAGCAGCCTGATCTCGGATCTGCGCTTGTATTTATAGGGATTCTTGTCAGCATGCTAATCGTGGCAGGTATACCGATGCGATACTTCGCTATATTAGGGATGGTCGGTGCGATTGTTATCGGTGCATTAGGCTACACCGTTACATTCCATAGAGCGTTCTTTCTCGAAAATATTATGCACGAATATCAGTGGATGCGGATTGAGTCCTGGCTTAAGCCGGAGGCCTATCCAAAGGAAGGCTACCAATTGATGCAGTCGCTTACGGCGATTGGATCGGGCCAGTTGCTTGGCAAGGGCATCAATCAAGGGACGCAGGCGCGAAATGGATGGGTGCCGGTCGGTGAGAGTGACTTCGTATTCACTGTTATTGCCGAAGAACTTGGCTTTATCGGTTCTAGCATTCTGATTTTTATTTACTTCTTCTTCATCTATCGGATGATTCGCATCGCGATGGAGGCCAAGGATACGTTTGGGATGTATATCATTGCCGGTGTTATAGGGATGTATGTATTCCAGATCTTTGAGAATATTGGCATGACGATTCAATTAATGCCGATTACTGGTCTTCCGCTGCCGTTTATCAGCTATGGGGGCAGCTCGCTTGTGACGAATTTTTTCATCATGGGAATTGTGCTAAATGTTGGTATGCGCAGGAAAAAGCTTATGTTTGAATGAGGTACGACAATAAGGTGCGCTGTCTTATGCTGCTGTAAAGCTGTGTAAGACGGCGCATTTTTGTTTGATTTACCTATTCGGTACTACCCGTCCGTATCGCTTCATACACTTGTACAAACGGACAAGGAAGCAAGGAGTGAGGAAGCGATGGCATACTTTGATACGGACGGAATCAAACGCAGAAGAGAGGAGAGGGTACGCAGGCTTCGCGAGGAAATGGAAGATACGTACTCTTCCTACTTTTTTGATGAAAGGGAAGAGCTGCCTCCCGTATATATGGAACCGGTATATCGGGAACGAGATGAACCTTGGCGCCATGAAGCATACAGGGAACGAGAGCGAAACCGACAGCGCAAGCATACCGCATCCACTCTCTCTTCTTCACACGGTCCGATGAAGCGGGGCGATAAGCTGTTTATTAAAGTGATCGCTTCGTTTTTTCTGTTGAGTCTAGCATATGTTATCAGTCATACGTCTTTTCCAGGAGTGGAGAAATACCGGACGGTGATGAGTGAAGTGATGTCCCGTTCATATAATTTTGCTGGAATGTCGGCATGGTATGAGAAGAACTTCGGTGCGATTCCTACGCTGTTGCCGACGGTAGGAACGATGGGCAATGAGGCGAAGCCTGTGCTGCAGTCGCAGAACAGGCTGCTTGCGGGGCCGGCTTCCGGTAAGGTGGTACAGACATTTGCAGAACAGGGGAGCGGATTGTATTTCATGCCTAAGGAGACAGCAATCCGGGCTGTTGATCAAGGCTGGGTAACGTTTGCCGGACAGAAGGAAGGATTAGGCAATACCGTGATTGTCCAGCATGCCAAAGGAATGGAGACGTGGTATGCGGGACTCGCAGCGATTGATGTGAAGGAGAATGATTGGATAGAGGTTCAGCGATCCATCGGCAAAGCGGGCGTGGAGGGAGAAGCTGTCAAGCCTGTATATTTTGCTGTAAAGAAAAACGAGCAATTCGTCGATCCACAAGGTGTGGTTCGTTTTGAATAGGATGATGCTGCATATTCATCCACTATTCTGGTTCATGATGCTTGGCGCGCTTATGTTGGGGCAGTTTCTCCAGGTTCTCACCTTATTTGTCATTGTACTGCTGCATGAGTTGGGACATGTTGCTGCCGCGTGGTGGTACGGCTGGCGGGTCCGGAAGGTGGAACTTCTGCCATTCGGTGGGGTGGCTGAGATCGATGAGTGGGGGAATACAGATCCGTGGGCGGAGATTGTCGTCGCTCTCTCAGGTCCATTGGTCAATGGATTGTTGATTGTTGTTGCTTGGGGACTTCTCTGGCTTGACATATGGTCGTCTGCTTGGACGGCTTTTTTTGTGTACAGCAATATGACCATCGGCATGTTCAACCTGCTGCCGATCTGGCCGCTTGACGGAGGGCGTGTTCTACAGACAGCGGTGAGTCTGTTTCTTCCGTACCGCCAGGCGATGCTTGCTTCGATCTATATCAGTCTGCTTGGTTCTATGGGTCTTCTTGTATGGAGTCTTTCCTATGAGCCGACACCGCATCTCAATGGACTGGCAATCTCTTTTTATTTATTTTTCAGCTCGATAGTCGCTTATCGGCGGCGTCATTATCAGTTTCTTCGATTTCTGCTTGCGCGGCAGGCGTGTCTTGAGCAGGGAAATCATGCATGGAAGGAGCGGCTGATCCGGGTACCGCCGCTGCTTTCACTTGCGCAGGCAGTCAATCAATTGAAACGAAACAGTTATCATTTATTCATCATAAACGGGAAATCATTGCCTCATGCAGTCTTCTCAGAAGAGGCCCTTCTTGCCTATTACTTCTCCGAGAACCGGCGGCACAGCACCGTAGAGGAGTTGGTGCGTTAAAGGTATAATATAGAGGATTAGGAGAAGGGGGGGCTATTGTATTGTTGCGAAAGATTATCGTCAACGCCACCGGACGCGAAGCACGTGTTGCTGTGCTAGAGGGCGGTCGGCTGGTTGAATTATATATTGAACGTCCAGAAGATCGCCGGATCGTAGGTAATATTTATAAAGGCAAAGTGGAAAATGTGCTGCCTGGTATGCAGGCTGCCTTTATTGATATTGGAATGGATAAGAACGCTTTTTTATATGTAGATGATTGTCTCTTGCATGATGTAGAGCGAACGAAAAAAAGGAAGCCATCCATTAATGAACTCATAACAAAAGGCCAGGAAGTTATGGTTCAGGTCAGCAAAGAGGCGTTTGGTACAAAAGGAGCGCGTGTCACGATGCAGCTCTCTTTGCCTGGTCGCTATATTGTCTATTTGCCAAACGAGCCGTATATCGGCGTATCACGCCGCATTCAGAGCGAAAAGGAGCGGGAGCGTCTTCGTGAGACGGTGAGCGGAATTCTTGGGCCGAAGGAAGGCGTTATATTGCGTACGCTGGCAGAAGGTGTGAGCTGTGCGGAGCTTGCGGCGGATATTTTGTTTTTGCGGGCTCGTTTTGAACAAGCGCAGGCGGAGAAGAAGGAAGCTCGTCCACCCAAGCTGATGTATGAGGATCTTGATCTTGTTTCCCGTGTGGTCCGTGATTTCGTCGGTGAAGATACGGAAGAAGTAATAATTGATAGCCGCCTCCGCCATACAGAGCTTCGTTCTCTGCTTGGACGCTATCAGCCGGAGATTGCCGAGAAGATTACGCTTTATACGGGGCGCGAGGATATATTTGCCCACTACGATTTGGATGGGGAGATAGAGCGTGCGCTGCGGCGCAAGGTCTGGTTGAAGAGCGGTGGATATCTTGTGATTGATCAGACCGAGGCGCTCACCGTATTTGATGTGAATACAGGCAAATTTACGGGCAGCCACGATCTAGAGCAGACAGTAGTGAAGACCAATCTCGAAGCATGCAGAGAAGTCGTGCGGCAGCTTAGGCTGCGCAACATCGGCGGAATCATTATTATCGACTTTATTGATATGGGTGAAGAGAAAAATAGAGACCGTGTGCGAGAATGCATGGAAGTGGAGCTGCGCAAGGATAAGACAAAGACGCATCTGCTTGGGTTTACCCAGCTTGGGCTGCTGGAGATGACGCGTAAAAAAGAGCGGCACAATCTCTCGGATGTGCTTTTACGTACATGCCCGTGCTGCGAAGGAAAAGGACGAATTCTCGCAGAAGAGACACTGCTCGGCATCCTTGAGCGCGAGCTGCTTGGCTACAGCAGAGATGATCGCATAGAGGCTGTGCTTGTGGAGATGCATCCACATATTGTTCAGTATTTTGTCGAGCGCTCTTATGTGGACGAACTTACAGAGCGAACCGGGCTTTCTGTCTATATAAAGGAAAATCCGGCCGTAGATCAGCGTCATTATCAAATTGTATATGCCGGAAGTGATGAAGAGATACGTAAGCGTATCGGGGAGTAGCAGTCTAGAGATAATGATTGCTTTTCAGGGAAGAATGTGATAATCTATCTTCTGTTGACTAGTGTGCTTGACACCTCAAGCATACTGCAACCGCTCGATTAAGGTTAGTAAGCCGGTCTTTGGACCGCACCGGATATCGGCGAGTCTGAGTATATGGAGGAGGTGCAACGAATGTACGCAATTATCGAAACTGGTGGTAAGCAATACAAGGTTGAGAAAGGCACAGAATTGTACATCGAGAAGCTGACAGATGCTGAAGGTGATACAGTGACTTTTGACCGTGTACTGCTCGTATCTGGTGACAACGGTGTGAAAATGGGCGCTCCTGTAGTAGAAGGTGCGACTGTTACTGCAAAAGTAGAACGTCACGGTAAAGGCAAGAAAATTATCGTGTACAAATACAAAGCAAAGAAAAACTACCGTCGTAAGCAAGGTCACCGTCAACCTTACACAAAGGTTGTTATCGACGCCATTAACGCATAATGATTACGGTGCAAGTAAAGCGGCGCTCTGATGAGACGATTGAGAAGGTGACGATTAGTGGACATGCCGAATCAGCCGACTACGGCAGGGATCTGGTATGTGCCGCAGTATCTGCTATCTCTCTTGGAGGCATCAACGCCATTGAATTGTTATTGAACATCGAGCTCCCGGCTGTACAGGGTGAGGGCGGCTTTCTTGACGTGGAGGTACCGGAAGGGTATGAACCGGAACTCGCGGCGAAGATGCAGCTTTTGCTTGAGGGAATGATTGCCTCACTGTATTCGGTAGCCGTAAGTCATGACAAGTATGTTCGGATTGCCGATAAATTGAAATATTGAGGAGGTGGCTCTCATGTTAAGAATGGACCTTCAATTCTTCGCCTCTAAAAAAGGGGTAGGTAGCACGAAGAACGGCCGTGATTCAATCGCCAAGCGCCTTGGTGCAAAGCGTGCGGATGGCCAGTTCGTAAAAGCGGGTAACATCCTGTACCGTCAACGCGGTACGAAGATCTATCCGGGTGCAAACGTAGGCCGCGGCGGCGATGACACGCTGTTTGCGCTGTCTGACGGTATCGTGCGCTTCAAGCGCCTGGGCCGCGACCGCAAACAAGTGGTTGTTGAACCGGTAGCGAGCGAAGCTTAATAGTGAGCGAAACCAAAGACCGTTGACGCCATACGTCAGCGGTCTTTTTTCATGGGCTTTGGCCATGTTTTTATTTTGGCTCAAGCGAAAGAGTAAAAGAACCCCTGCATTGCCACACTAAAGGCAAAAACCAAAGGGGTGTTTGCTTGTGTTTCGCAAAAAAGGAGCCGATGTACTGGTCGATTTACTGATTGAGTGGGGCGTAGATCACGTCTATGGCATGCCGGGAGATTCCATTAACGGAATCATTGAAGCGCTGCGTCAGCGACAGGAAGAAATCCGCTTCATTCAGGTGCGCCACGAAGAAGCGGGGGCATTGGCCGCGGCAGCGTATGCCAAGCTGACAGGAAAGCTTGGTGTTTGTCTTGGGGTAGCAGGCCCTGGTGTTATTCACATGTTGAATGGCTTATACGATGCGAAGCTGGATCATGCGCCGGTATTGGCGATCAGCGGGCAGGTTGATACCGCGGTGATGGGGCTTGATTATTTTCAGGAAGTGAATGTCAACCAGCTCTGTTCTGATGTGGCAGTGTACAATCAGACAATCATCTCTCCTGTGCAGTTGCCTGCCGTGGTGAATCAGGCAATACGCACCGCATATGCCAAGAGAGGTGTAGCGGTTCTGACGATCCCTGGTAATATACCGGATAAGGAAATGGAAAAAGACAGCCGTTATACTTCGCCACGCGTAGCACGTGGAACCATCCAACCGCTTGCGCATGATGTCGATGCGGTCTGTGCCGCACTCAATCAAACAGAGAAAAATATTGTAATCCTGGCCGGAAGAGGTGCGCGAGGTGCGCGGGATGAATTGCTTGCATTGGCTGAGAAGCTTGGCGCTCCCATTGTGCTGACATTGCCCGCCAAAGGTGTGATCCCGGATGAGCATCCGTACTGCCTTGGCGGGCTTGGTCTGCTCGGCACAAAGCCAGCTTATGATGCCATGCAGAAAGCCGACATTTTATTTATGATCGGCACTTCCTATCCGTTTACCGCCTACTTGCCGGAGAATGCGTGTACGATTCAGCTTGATATGGATGCGAGCCAGATTGGAAAGCGCTATGCCGTAGATATCGGTATCGTGGGGGAGACAAAGTATACGCTTGCTCAACTCCACGAACGTATCACATATCATGAGAATCGCGACTTTCTCGCCTGGTGCAAAACAAGCATGGATGCGTGGTGGGAGAAGATGGAGGAATTGGAAGAAGCGGAGCATTCTAAGATTTTACCGGAATATGCAGCCAGAGCGATAGAGAGTATTGCTGAGGATGATGCTGTTCTCTCCTGTGATGTTGGCAATGTCACCATATGGGCGGCTCGTCACTTCCGCTGCATCAATCAGCATTTTCTTCTGTCCAGTTGGTTGGCTACGCTTGGTTGTGGATTGCCCGGTGCTATCGCTGCACAGATTGCCTATCCAGAGCGTCAAGTTTTTGCTCTGTGCGGTGACGGAGGTTTTGCGATGACGATGGCTGACTTTGTTACAGCAGTCAAATATGAGCTGCCGATTATTGTTGTCGTATTTAATAATCAGAAAATCGCTATGATCAAGTTTGAGCAGGAAGTACTGGGAAACCTTGAGTATGGTACGGGGCTTGTGAACCCGGATTTTGCGGCGTATGCCAAAGCGTGTGGTGCCTTGGGTATTCGGGTAGAGAAGAAAGACGATTTGCTTTTGGCGCTTCGCGAGGCACAGGCTGCAAAGCGTGCGTGCATTATTGATGTGTTGGTGGAAGCCGATGAGCTTCCCATGCCGCCGAAGGTGATGGCTACGCAGGCGATTGGTTATGCTAAGCATCTGGCAAAAGAGTTATGGGAGGAAGGCAGAGTCTCTTTGCCTCCGCTGCTTCGTTTTTAGCGGCCACAAGTGTCTTTCTTTGCGCCGCTCATATCCGCCTGTGGTTTGATATGGTAAAATGTAGAGAAAAGCCATAGTAGAGGGAGATTGCTCGTATGAAAGAGTTAATCGAAGTTATTAATCATCAACGACATGACTGGCTTAATCACATTCAAGTCATTCTTGGATACTTGAAACTTGAAAAATACGAGATGTGCGAAGAATACATAGGCAAGATTATTGGGGAAGCCAATCGGGATACGCTTGTATCCAGACTGGAGTATCCGCCGCTAGTCGCTTATTTGCTGTCGTTTCATGCGCTGCATAATAACATGCGCATTGAGGTAGAGATTCCGGTCTCGTTTTCACTTTTTGAGCTAAAGAATGGCCAGCGAATAGGTGACTTGATTCTAGCAATCGTCAAGCTATATCAGCAGTATGCCTTATACAATGACGGGCAAAGCAACACGCTGCTCCTGACATTGCATCAGGAAGAGGGAAGTCTGCAGGTTGCGGCTGACTTTGCAGGTGAATTAGACATTGCAGGCATTACGCCTATATTGAATGAAATAAAAGCGCGTGCGAAAGAGTGGGGCAGCACGGTCACGCTTATGCCTCACACGGTTTCAGAATCGGTGCTTGAGTGCGTATTTCCCCTTGGATAAAGATGCAGATAAGTTATTATGCAAAAAGGTGGTATTCATATGTTTGTAGATAGCGTACGAGTATACGTTAAAGGAGGCGACGGCGGAAACGGCATGGTCGCCTTCCGCAGAGAAAAGTATGTGGCGGCCGGTGGTCCGGCCGGTGGTGACGGAGGCCGCGGGGGCAATGTCGTATTCGTAGTAGATGAAGGATTGCGCACGCTTATCGACTTCCGCTATCAGCGTCACTTCAAGGCGGCACGGGGCGAGAATGGTCGAACCAAAAGCCAGCACGGTGCCGGCGCAGAGGACATGGTGGTTCGGGTTCCGCCGGGTACAACCGTAATTGATGACGACACCCAACAGGTTATTGCCGACTTGGTACTGCATGGACAACGCGCTGTTATTGCCAAAGGCGGCCGCGGCGGACGCGGGAATAACCGATTTGCTACTCCTTCCAACCCCGCACCAGAAATCGCAGAGAATGGCGAGCCGGGTCAGGAACGCTATATTCGCCTTGAATTGAAGGTGCTCGCAGATGTTGGTCTGGTTGGTTTTCCAAGCGTCGGAAAATCTACGCTGTTATCCGTTGTATCGGCGGCCCGTCCAAAGATTGCAGAATATCATTTTACGACGATCACCCCGAACCTCGGGGTTGTGGATATTGATGAAGAGCGCAGCTTTGTGATGGCGGATCTGCCGGGACTGATTGAAGGAGCGCATGAAGGCGTAGGGCTAGGTCATCAATTTCTGCGTCATGTAGAACGGACACGGGTGATTCTGCATGTGGTGGACATGTCCGGTTCAGAAGGGCGCGATCCGTATGATGATTATGTGCAGATCAATGAAGAGTTAAAGCTCTATAATAAGAAGTTAGAAGACCGACCGCAGGTAGTTGCTGCCAATAAGATGGATATTCCGGGTGCGGAAGAGAATCTGGCGGCATTCCGTAAAAAGGTGGGAGAAGACATACCGGTCTTCCCGATCTCGGCTGCGACCAAGGACGGCGTGCGTGAACTTCTCTATAAGGTTGCAGATATGCTAGATGCAATCCCGACAACGGCATTGGTTGAAGATGTGGCTGAGGAAGAGACGACAGTGCTGTATAAGGCGGAGCGGGAAGAGGATGAATTCACCGTACGAAGAGAGAATGAAATGTTCGTAGTGGAGGGCGAGAAGCTTGAGAAGCTGGTTAAAATGACCAACCTCAACAGTCACGATTCCATCCAGCGTTTTGCGCGTATGATGCGCAATATGGGAGTCGATGCTGCGCTGCGTAAAAAGGGTGCCGAGAACGGAGATATTGTCCGTATCGGTAAGTTCGAATTTGAATTCGTAGATTAAAAAGCAGCTTCTTGCTAAAAAACGGTTTATTGTATGTGGCCAAGCGGGTAAAAATACGGAAATACATGGCAAAGGAGGTAGACAGATGCATGCAGATTACCTTCGTGGCCGATTTCCGAATTGGGAAATTCCCCGGCCGCATGATGACCGTCCGTATATGGTGAGAGACTATCAGGATGTTGGCGGTGATGACGTAGCGGTATTCATGACACCAGAAGAAGCCTTTGTCGTACGTTCCAAAGGGGACGGCGGGCACTTCATTACGTATGATGAATACATGGCTGCGTCCGTCTACTATGCTGATCATATGCCGACGCGCAGCATGAAGATTTTCCGGTACGCTCAAGAGACCGGGAAAGTAGAAGCAGATGAAGCAGCAATCGCTCAATTGTTTGATGCGCCGACGATTAACAGCATCGGACATTCGCTGCAGGAGTATCACAATGTAGCGGGCGAATAAAGCAGATGGATTGTGAAGTTGAAGAGCAGAATGGGTTACCCGAAAATAGGGTGACCCATTTTTTTATCGAGTACATATGCGGCCAAAAAATATTGTAAAGAAGTGAAAGATTTTCTGTGCATCATCGGTAGTATAAGATGAATACAAAAACGGGAAAACAAGAAGCTTTGGAGCGCCCGTTTCATAGGAGGGGACAGAATGGAAGAGGAAAGGGAGTGGGTTGCCCGTGTGCTTCGTGGTGAACAAGAAGCATATGCCCATCTGGTGAATCGATATAAGAACAAAGTATATGCACTTCTGCTTGGTATGGGTGCATCTCCACAGGACGCGCAGGATATTACGCAGGAGACTTTTATTAAAGCCTATCGTCATCTGGCAGGCTACCACCCGGAGAAAAAGTTCTCCTCATGGATTTATAAAATCGCAATCAATAGCTGTCATGATACGTGGCGCAAGCGAAAACAGGAGATACTCAGCGAGCAGGAAGAAGAGCATATTGATCATACAAGCCCAGAACACATTTATCTACATAAAGAACAGGCAGATGAACTTATGGGATATATCGCCCGCTTACCAAAGAAGTACGGACTTGTGCTCCTCCTGCGTTATATTGACGAATTGAGCTATAAAGAGATCGCGGACGTTCTTGCACTTCCGCTGCCGACGGTACAGACGCATCTGCACCGGGCAAAGAAGAAGCTGCGTGACATGCTGCTTGATACGGAGACAGGAGGGAATCTACATGAAATGTATGGAGTATGAACAGATGAGCCGCCATATTGAGGGGGAGACAGAAGGCCGGGAGAAAATCATGGTAGATACACATATTCTCAACTGCCGCGTATGCGAGAAGCTCTATGCTCATTGTATGGCAGAAAAAGAAGCGATTACGAAAGCGCTTCGTGCGCCTGTCCTTCCGGATTCGTTTACAGAAGAAGTCATGTCACAGCTTGTCCCCTATCCTGTATCATCGGATGTGCCGGAGATCGAACAACCGCCGCCAGCACCAAAATCGATGAAGAAAAGAAGATGGAGAAGATGGGCATATGCGGCGGCTGGTACCGTACTAGCGATATCGCTTGCCGCTTCCGTTTCTCCATCCTTTGCATCCTATTTATCGAACTCTATTTTTAATCGGGGCAATCAGATGATCGATGGGGGATTACAGCTTGCAGGGGAAAACGGATTTGTGCAGCGTGGTGATTACCATATAAGCGACAAGGGAACTACGCTGCGTGTATTGGAAGTAGTCGCCGATCCTACGCGCATCGCCCTCTCGTACATGCTTGAAAAAGAAGGAGGCGGGCATCTCGATCCTTATTTTGAAGAACGATTTGATAATAGAAATCGCGTATACATTACAGATACTGCTGGCAATAAACTGGCAGATTCATCAAGCTGGAGTCGTAATGATCCGTACGGAATTATGACATTTCAGCCGGAAAAAAGCTTTCCTGAGAAAGTTGTCGTACATTTTGATCTTACCCGTGTAGGCGGTATCGCAGGGATTGGGGGCAAGGAAGGGAAGTGGAATTTGCAGATTCCGGTAGAGATGAAGAAAGGGATGGAGGCTACGCGCACCGTACAGGTGAATCAGCGTCATGAGACACCTCAAGGCGTAAATATTGTACTATCCCAATTGCTTTTTGCACCGACTAAAACGCAGGTGGAGCTTGTAACCAGCCTATCCCCTTCCCTTCGCGCACAGCTAAGCGAGATGATTAAAAAGGGGCAGTCTAAGGGATTGATAGAAGGGGAGACGCATACATTAATTGAGGGAGCATACGGTATCTCCTATCGAATCATTGACGAGTCCGGCCGTGTCGTAGCCGGGAAGTCGGGACCAGTGCATCATTCCCGTGAGCATGAGAGAAATAATATTGAATCGACGGGCATGCATGAATTGTCTGGCCGCACTGTATGGAAAGACGGATTTGTCCCTTTTCAGGATGCCAAACGTTTAACGTTTATATTGGATGCTGTGGATATAGAGGAAGCGGCTGACTTTAGCCTCTCTTTCTCACCGGATGAAGCGCGTAGCAAGGAAGTGGGAGGATCGTATAAAGGCAATGTTATCTCAGTGAAAGACTTTACAATAAACAGCGAATGGGATCTGAAAAAGTCACCGCCGTTTCTTCAAAATGATACGCATGCAATCATTGAGGTCGAAGGGATGCTGACAAAAGATACAGGCACGCTATTCAATTGGAGTGTGGTAGACGAACAGGGAAAAACGTATAAAGTCATGATGTCTGGGGATGAAGAGGATCCGGATGCCTCTGGAAACCGTAAGTTTAAAGGCACACTGCACATGTACGGAATGAAGCATAAGCCAGAAAAGCTAACATTGAAGCTTGAGCGAGTGATGAAGCGTCATACGGATGTGAATTGGAAAACCGAGATTTCCGTCACGGCCAGTAAGTAAATAATTGTCTTAAAGAAACAGGGATTCGTATAGCCGAGTTCCTGTTTCTTGTATGTGGACAATATAATAGAAAAATGTTTGAAAAATAAACAAGTATCTCTTGTATAACAAAAGGAAAACAAGTATAATGTCCACTATACATAAACATTTGTTTGTTTCTGGAGGACGGTATGGGAAAGCAAGAAGAACTGCTCTACTTAATACGGGCCGATATTTTGCCTGAATCGATTAGCAAAACCCTTGAAGCCAAGAAGTTGATTGACTCAGGAGAGGCGGAGACGGTAAATGAAGCGGTCGAACGTGTAGGCCTCAGCCGAAGCGCATACTACAAGTACAAAGACAGTATTTTTCCATTCAATTCCATGATGCGCGAAGTGATTATTACCGTGTCGTTGAATCTTGATCATCAGGCAGGTATTTTGTCTAATGTTCTAAAATTCGTAGCGGAACGAGGTGGTAATATTCTTACCATTAATCAGACCATTCCGCTGCAAGGTATGGCAAATGTAGCAATGTCGATTGATACCGGACATCTGAGTATGTCCACAACAGAATTTCTTGACGAGCTGAATGCGCTCGCGGGTGTGAAGCGAGCGGTTATTGTCGGCAGGGGGTAAGCAAACGGTTAGTATTTTTATTTTATCAATAAATTAAAACAAATACACAGATGACTATCGAGGAGAGATGAGAATGCAGAATAATACAGTCAGAGTAGGTCTTATGGGGCTAGGTACAGTTGGCACAGGCGTTGTACGCATTGTGCAAGGACACCAGGAGGATTTGCAGAAGCAGACAGGGCTTTCGATTGAGATCGCAAAAGTGCTTGTTAAAGATATAGAGAAGACGCGCAGCTTACAGTTAGATCCCGATATTGTTACGACTGATGCGGCAGAGCTCTTTAGTAATCCGGATATTGATGTCATCGTTGAAGTGATTGGCGGAATTCATCCTACAAGGGAGTATATCATTCAAGCGTTGGAGAATGGAAAGCATATCGTGACAGCCAATAAAGATTTGATGGCACTGCACGGTGCTGAAATTCTGTCAACAGCACAAAAAATGGGCTGTGACGTCTTCTATGAGGCCAGCGTAGCGGGCGGGATTCCGATCCTTCGTGCATTGGTAGAAGGGTTCTCATCTGATCGTATTACTAAGATGATGGGGATTGTCAACGGTACGACCAACTACATTATGACGAAGATGAGCAAGGAAGGCGCTGCTTATGAAGAAGTACTGAAAGAGGCGCAGGAGCTCGGCTATGCGGAATCAGATCCGACGGCTGATGTAGAAGGACATGATGCCGCACGGAAGATGGCAATTCTGGGTACGCTGGGCTTCCATGTGGATATGAGCCTTGAAGATGTAGACTGCAAAGGCATTTCCAAAGTCACTGCAGAAGACATTGCGTATGCGAAAAAACTCGGATACGAGATCAAATTGCTTGGCATTGCCCAGCGCGATGATGATGTAATTGAAGTGAGCGTACAGCCTACACTTGTGCATCACACCCATCCGCTTGCATCGGTCAATGGTGTATTCAATGCGGTCTATGTACACGGGGAAGCGGTAGGGGAGACAATGTTCTACGGTCCGGGAGCAGGAGAGCTGCCGACAGCGACCGCAGTTGTATCTGACCTTGTAACGGTCGTGAAGAATATGAAGCTTGGAGTGAACGGACGAGGCAGTGTGGCACCGTATAAGGAGAAGCACCTCAAGACGGATGAACAAATCGTCTCGAAATATTTCCTGCGTCTAATTGTCGATGATCGCCGCGGTGTGCTTGCGCAAATCACTCGCATTCTCGCCAATCATGATGTAAGCTTAGAACAAGTCCTGCAGCAGCCGTATAACGGAGGCAAGCAGTCGGAAATCATTCTGATTACGCATGATGCATCACGCAAAAATATATTCGCTGTGCGCGATCAGTTTGCAGCCCTAGAGAGCATCCATGAAGTAAAAAGCCTGTATCGAGTAGAAGGTGGGGAGGAAAAATAATGGCTGGCATCATTGAACGCTACGCAAAACAATTACCGGTAACAGAGAAAACACCCCGGTTAACATTGCATGAGGGGGATACCCCGTTAATTTTTGCACCAAAATTATCGGAAGAATTGGATTTGGAGATCTATTTCAAATACGAAGGATTGAATCCGACCGGGTCATTCAAAGACCGCGGCATGGTTATGGCAGTAGCCAAGGCTGTGGAAGAAGGAAGTCATACAATCATGTGCGCCTCTACCGGAAATACCTCAGCAGCAGCAGCGGCGTATGCTGCACGGGCAAACCTGCGCTGTATTGTATTGATTCCGAACAATAACATTGCACTTGGTAAATTGGCTCAGGCCATGATTTACGGTGCGGAGATTATTGCGATTGAAGGTAACTTCGATCAGGCGCTTACAATTGTACGGGATATTTGTGAGAAGCACCCGATTACACTGGTGAACTCAGTTAATCCATATCGTCTGGAAGGTCAGAAGACCGCAGCATTCGAAATCTGTGATTCACTAGGTAAGGCTCCGGACATTCTTGCTATTCCGGTAGGCAATGCAGGAAATATTTCTGCATACTGGAAAGGGTTTAAAGAATACTATGAAGCAGGAGTGATTAAGAGCAAGCCGCGCATGTTCGGCTTTGAAGCGGAAGGGGCGGCAGCGCTTGTGAAGGGTGAGCCAATTGAGCAGCCGGAGACGCTGGCGACTGCGATTCGTATCGGTAACCCAGCCAGCTGGGATTTGGCGTTAAACGCCCGGGATGAGTCCGATGGACATATTGATTTTGTTACAGACGATGAGATTGTGGAAGCGTACCGTAAGCTGGCAGCAAGCGAAGGCATCTTCGCTGAACCGGCTTCTGCCGCATCGCTTGCCGGTGTTATGAAAATGCGTAAGCTAGGTCGTATTCCGGCTGGTAAGCAGGTTGTATGCGTACTGACGGGGAACGGATTGAAAGATCCGAACATTGCACTGAAATCGGTCGGTGTAGAACCGGTTGTCGTAGAGAGTACAGAAGAAGCAGTGCTTAACATCATCGCCGAGAGAGCTGGTGTGTAAAATGCGGAACGGAAAGGTAAAAGTAAAAGTACCGGCCAGCACGGCCAACCTTGGGCCTGGGTTTGATACGATCGGCATGGCTTTCCAACTCTATACGACCCTCGTGTTAGAAGTAGCGGATGCCACGGAGATTCGCCTGCATGGCCCAAACCTTTCCGGCATTCCTATGGATAAGAGCAATCTTATCTATCAGCTCGCGGCACGCGTGTTTGAGAAAGCCGGCCTTGCCGTACCTGAACTTACGATGGATGTGACATCGGATATTCCATTGACGAGAGGACTTGGAAGCAGCGCTTCCGCAATCGTCGGTGCGTTAATAGCGGCTAATGAATTGGCCGGAAAGCCATTTACCACAGATGAGCTGTATGAGATTGCAACGGAAGAAGAGGGACACCCAGATAATGTAGGAGCTTCGTTTTTTGGTGGCATCGTTGTAGCGCTGATGGATGCAGGCCGCGTTCCCTATGTGCGCCTGCCGGTCCCTGAACATTTAGAAGCCATTGCTGTAATTCCGGAATTCATGCTGTCAACAGAGAAGGCGCGCGGTGTCCTGCCGTCTATGTACAGCAGGCAGGATGTTGTATATACATCAAGCCATACCGGTGTGCTTGTTGGCGCATTAGCTACAGGCAATCTACGTCTTCTGCACACAGCGATGAAGGATGTATTGCATCAGCCATACCGCGTCTCGCTTGTGCCGGGTCTAGAGAAAATTCTCGCCGAAGCGCATGAGCATGGCGCCATAGGTGCTGCGCTGTCGGGAGCTGGTCCGACTATCATTGCTTTGATTGATAGACGTAATCCAACAGATGAGCTAAAGTCGTTCATGGTCGGAACGTTAGCAGAGCATGGCATTGGATGTACGGTTGTGCATCTTGTACCGGATGAGGCGGGGGCGCAGGTGGAACATTGTTTCTCCGGTGTGACGGAACAAAGGAGTTAAAAATTATGGAGAGAACGTTCGCATTCTTAGGGCCGCGCGGCACAAATACAGAAGAAGCAGCGCGCATGATTTTTCGAGGAGATAATGACGCATTCCAGCCGTACCGTACCATTCCCGATTGTCTGGAAGCGGCAGCGTCCGGGAAGGTCGATTATGCGGTTGTTCCCTGGGAGAATTCGCTGGAAGGGTCCGTCAACCTAACGCTCGATTGGATTATTCATAAGATTGATTTGCCGATTTTGAGTGAATTGATCATTCCTATTTCGCACCAGTTAGTCAGTGCAAAGCGTGAGCAGCCCATCGCGCTTACTGATGTTAAAAAAGTGCTGTCCCATCCCCAGGCAATTGCACAGTGCCATGGTTTTCTGCGCGATCACCTGGCTCATGCAGAGATTGAATACGTAAGCAGTACGGCTGAAGCAGCCCGCCTTGTCAGTGAACATCCTGAGGAGCCGTGGGTAGCCATTTCGGCTATGCAGGCCGTGCAGTCTTACCCTGTTATGCTGCTGCATAAAAGCATTGAGGATGCGGAGAACAATTTTACTCGCTTTATCGTGGTGGGTGAAGGTCCGCTTGCGCTTCCGGAGGCAGAAAAGCATAAGACGACGATTCTCGTTACGCTCCCATCTGATTTTCCGGGGGCGCTGCATCAAGTACTGGCGGCTTTTTCCTGGCGGCGTCTGAATCTATCACGCATTGAATCCCGACCGACGAAAACGGGTCTTGGCAATTATCACTTTGTAATTGATATTGAGCAGCAGATGGATGATGTATTGATGCCGGGCGCGTTTGCTGAGATGGAAGCACTGGGCTGTCAGATTCGTTTTCTCGGGACGTATCCGATTTTCATTAAGCAGCGGGATGGAGCGGAAGTTTCGGCTCGTCCATAATAAAGCTATACAAAAAAGAGCGGTGCCATAGGCCCGTTCTTTTTTAGTGTGTAAATATACAGGCATTCATAAATAAGACTTGTAGCCGATAGGTTGTGTTTCAAATATGAAAAAAAGGTGTAAGGAACAACAACGTGTGTATAAAGTGACGGAAAGAGAAGAAAGGAACGGTTACGATGTATATAAAAGGGGTCTTTCTAGGCATCGTGTTAGGGGCCGTGACAAGTAGTGCCATATGGTATTGGACCATACCAAAGCAGAGTAGTGTGCTAGAAGCAGAGATTCCACCGGAGGGACGGGCGCTGTTGACGAGAGAAGCAGAGACAGTCCAATCAAGCTCCGTGTATCGTGATACACAACGGCTGTCTGCTTATGAACGTGATATGATCGTAACCCGCGTTCCGCTCCATCAAACATTAGATGAATTTATGCAAATGAAAGAAAAAACAAAAAGCAGGCCAGAAAAGAAAAAAATCCTACATGCAAAGCATAATGATCCAAAGAAAGCTGCTTTGGTTGCCAAGCGTGCACATGGCGAAGAAGACATGACAGCTACGAATGCCATAGCGGTAGCTCCATTACCACAGACAGAGCAAAAACTTCAGCAGCAAATGGTAACGGTAGAAAGAGATAAAACCAGCATTTCTACACAGGAGAGTATTGGGCAGTCGGACGATCTGCAACCCGATGATTCGCCCTCCGTTGTATTGAGTACAGAAGAAGCGAGCGCCGAGTAATGTTTGAATCATTTATTATATTGAACGGGTGCAAAGCCATACGATATGGTTCTGCACCCGTTTTGTCATTCTGTATATGCTCCGTACGCTGTAGCATGACTTGACTAGGCATATAAAAAATGTTCGTAGCCCTTAAAGAAACGCTCTCGACGTCCCCAGTTCTTCATAATGATAGACAGATAATATTCTACGCGGCTTGCCTGGTAATTGCGTCTTTTCTCAAATACGCCAGTGACTTCTCGCATGAAGTTATCGGGAAAGCGCAGCATAAGAAAGATGAGGGCAACCTGTTCTTCCGAAAGTGGGCGGATGCGTCGGTACGCCTCAACCGCTTCGTTGAATACGGATAGCTTCCACTCTTGCAAAACAAGCGCACGGTTGATGAGTTGAATGATATCCACTAGCGGTGTGTCATAAGCTGCTGTATCCAGGTCAATAATAGATGTTCGTGTACCGCTTAAGAGAAAGTTGTGGCTCGCTACGTCTTTATGTGTGACATGCTGCTGATAGAAAGAACGGTTGTATTCAGCAGGTAGTGACGAATTCCTTGCCACATCCAACACATAGTCGGCTTCCTGCAGGATAGCAGGTGCTCCGTTCCGTACAAGATGGGCCAGACGGCCGTGCCGCGCATCGCCATTTTGAACCTGATGATAGATTTGCAGAAAAGATTGATAGCGTTTCTTCCATTTCACAATGAGGGGAACGCCCTGCTCCGGCGGCGGCCCACCTGCTATGTGGGCGCTGTATAAGTGGAATTCTGCAAGCTTTGTAAGTGAGTGTACAATATCATTTCGATGAAAAAAGCTGCCTTCTCGGCCCGGCAGACGTTTCATCGCTGTCATGTATTGGTCGTTCCATTTAAAAACAGGTACATGCTGGATCGTTGGCACGTACTGTACTACATCTGTAAATCCTCGTTGATGAAGCGTATGGGAGAGGTGTGTAACCCAGGCCGCTTTATTGAAGTCATCATACCCCTTGACTACCCAATTCCCACGATCGGTATCACAGAGCCATACGGTACGTTTCGGCTTACAGCGCAGTACGCGGCAGTGGTATATATTCTCAATTGCGGCGGCTAACTCTTGGCTCATAAGCCTCCTCCTGTCGTAGATGGCGTAGAAAAGGGCGGACTTCTTGGAGCCCGCCCGGACAATTAGTAGTGTGGTAAGCCGGAAGCGGTGCTGCTATCACGGCAGCCGCAGCTGTCTTTATGGCCCGGTTGCACCGGCATTCCGTATGGTGCCTGCGGAAATCCGTACCCTTGAGGAGCGGTGTAGGGATTGCCCTGCATCATAGGAGAGTGCATATACGGATTCATAAGATTCGACGTTGCTTTCGGATATCCTTCTTGCATACCATAGGGCATGCTGCCATAATGCGGCATTGGTAGCGGCATGTTCGGCATCGCTGATTCCGGCATGGCCGATTGCATAGGAAGCTGTATGTTCGGCATTGCATGCGGCATCATGTGAGGCATCATCGATGAGTCGCCGTGCATAGAGGATTCGCATCCTGCTTCTCCCTTTTTCTTTTTATATTTCACTTTTTCTTTCTTTTTCTCTTTCATCATGCAGGGAGTTTCTACGTTCGGCATTGCATACGGCATCATATGAGGCGGAGTTGGCGGCATTGGAAAAGGCGGACATACCATGATCGGATGCATGAACATAGGATGAGGCGGCATTATAGGCATCTGCATATTAGGCATGGGTTGCTGCGCCTGCATCTCAGGCATCGTAGGCATCATAGGCATCTGCATATTAGGCATGGGTTGCTGCGCCTGCATCTCAGGCATCGTAGGCATCATAGGCATCTGCATATTAGGCATGGGTTGCTGCGCCTGCATCTCAGGCATCGTAGGCATCATAGGCATCTGCATATTAGGCATGGGTTGCTGCGCCTGCATCTCAGGCATCGTAGGCATCATAGGCATCTGCATATTAGGCATGGG
>NZ_JBFTXJ020000015.1 GCF_041379945.2 Aneurinibacillus sp. REN35
AACGCATCAGTACGCCGTAAAAGATCAGCGCAATTCCGACGGATAAAAAGCTGCCAGCCGCAATATCCTCCAGCAGCGCCCACGCCTTCTTTAGCCCCTTCATCTCATCTCCTCCTTCATAGAAGAAAAAGAGACACTAACGATATAGTGCCTCTTCAATCATTAGCTCTATTTCATATTTTTAATTCCGTTAATAAGCTCTGGTGTAATAACACTTTCAAACTCTTTATAAACAGGTTGCAACGCTTTTTCTAATTCAGCACGCTCTGCATCTGTCAGCTCCGTCACTTCCATTTTTCCTGAGTTTTTCAGGTTTGCAAAGCTTTTGTCGTTATCCTCACCAGCCAGCTTCCATTCATATTCCGTTGCTTCTTTCAGCGCTTCTTCTACCTTCGTGCGTACATCTTCCGGCATTCCATCCCAGAATGGTTTGTTTACGAAGATGGCATAATCAAGACGTCCATGATTACTTACTGTCATATATTTTTGTACTTCTTGATACTTTTGCGTATCCATGTTATTAAATGTGTTCTCTTGGCCATCAACCGTACCCTGCTGCAGCGCCGCATACGTCTCACCGAACGGGATCGTAGCCGAACCTGCACCCAGCGCTTTGAACTGACCTTCTAATACTTTACCTGCCTGTGCACGGAACTTCAGACCTTTGAAGTCAGCCGGTGTTTTCAATGGTTTTTTGTTATTTGTGAACTGTTTGAATCCGTTTTCCCAGAAAGCCAGACCCATAATATCGTTGCCAACGAGTTGCTCCCCGTTCAATAATTGCTTTGCCAAATCGCTCTGGAAGAACTTCATCGCATGTTCACGATCTTTGAATAGGAATGGCATGTCCACATACTGCCAACGCGGATCAAGCTTTACCATTTTTGTAACGGATGGTGCGATCATGTGAACGTTACCAGACACAAGCGCATCGAGTTCTTCCTTGTCACCGTATAATTGCGAAGACGGATATACTTCAACCTTCACTTTC
This sequence comes from Aneurinibacillus sp. REN35, assembly GCF_041379945.2. Taxonomy (NCBI): domain Bacteria; kingdom Bacillati; phylum Bacillota; class Bacilli; order Caryophanales; family Paenibacillaceae; genus Aneurinibacillus; species Aneurinibacillus baijiui. The sequence goes on from NZ_JBFTXJ020000015.1 coordinate 992, forward strand.
CCGCCTGTTTTTTCCGCTGCCAGATCAGCGAATTTTTGCGATGCTTTTCCTTTTACACTGTCAGCCGAAGTAACGTGCGAGAACTTAATAATGATGGTGTCTTTTTTCTCTTCTCCACCTGCTGCCGGTTTAGCGTCAGCTGCTTTCTTTTCTCCACCGCCGCCACATGCGGCAAGCAGGACCATCATCATAAGCGTCATAACTACTGCTAATGCCTTTTTCAACTTCCTTCCCCCTCTTACCTTTCTTTTTGTAAACTTCATGTATATTTTCCCTTTTATTGTTACATGAAGCGTTTTCATTTCTGAATATTATCTTATTTCCTAAAATAAAAAAACACAATTTTTGTTCATTTTGTAATTATTTTGTTCATTTTGTTCATGCTATTTTACCTACAAAAAAATATAAAAATCTACAACTTCCGACCCTTCTCATAAAAGTAATTGTAGGAAGAATCTGGGGTTTGATATAATCTTCTAAAAAATAGGAAGTGAGGAGAAACCATGGCCATTGCCGATCCGCTGCTGCGCATGATGACAAATGGATTGTTCCGTGTATCCATTACCGGATTAGATACAGTAGATTTCACTCAACCAACACTGCTTACACCCAACCACATCTCCCTTCTTGATGCGGCTGTATTAGCGATGAATCTTCCGACCGATGTCTGCTTCGTTGTCAATACAGAGGTTGCCAAGCAGTTCGCTTCTCTGCTAAAACTCAGACGCCACATTACGGTTGATCCCATGAACCCGCTCTCTGTCCGGCAGATGATTCGTCTTGTCCAACAGGGTACACCATTGGTCATTTTTCCAGAAGGGCGCATTACCCGCACTGGCGGATTGATGAAGATATATAGCGGCATGGGGTATATTGCTCTAAAGACAGGCGCGCGTATTTATCCTATTACTCTTGAAGGTCCTGAACGCTCCAAGCTTTCTTACCTGCAGGACAAAATGAATACCAAGATGTTTCCTGAGATTAAGGTCCGTATCGGGGAGCCTTACCGCATACAGGCTGACTCAGAGTTGCCCTTACGTTTGCAAAAAGAGCAAACCGCGTATCAAATTCTACAGGTCATGCAGCGTGAGCTTTTCATCAGCCGACACAAAGCACAGGCCAATCTGTTCGATGAAGTAGTAGCCCAAGCAAAAATCAATGGCTATAATACACCAATCTGTGAAGATCCGGGACAGAGTGTAAACTATAAAAAGCTGCTGATCGCCTCGTATGCTCTAGCAAGTAAGTTTTCGGCCTTGTTAGGCACGGAGCAAAATATTGGCGTATTCCTACCCAATTCAGTCGGCCATGTAGCGACGCTGCTTGCTCTCTTTCAGCGTGGGAAGACGCCTGTTATTCTTAACTTTACGATGGGCAGACAGACACTGGCCGAATGTGCGGAGACTGCGAATATCCGCACCGTACTCACTTCTCATGAATTCATTGCGAAAGGAAAACTTGCACCACAGCTCGCCGACCTTAAAGACAAGGTCCGTTTCATTTACCTTGAAGATGTAAAACAATCGATCGGACCACAGGATAGAGTACAGGCCGTATCGGACTTCATCGCTAAGAAAAAAGCAAAGCCCGGGCCGAATGAACTGATCCTGTTCACGTCCGGGTCAGAGAATAAACCAAAAGGTGTCGTACTGAGCCACGCCAACTTATATGCCAATGTCATGCAGATTACGAGCGTTATCGATGTAACACCGAAGGATAAAATTCTAAACGCCCTACCTATGTTTCACTCCTTCGGCTTAACCATCGGAACATTCCTGCCGCTGTTAACCGGAGTGTCCGTATATCTCTATCCTACACCCCTGCATTACAAGCTGATTCCTGAGATCGCATACGATAGGGATATTACGATTCTGTTCGGGACCTCTACGTTCCTTGGAGGTTATGGAAAATATGCGCATCCCTATGACTTTTATTCGATCCGCTATGTGTTCGCAGGTGCGGAGAAGCTAAAGGACGAAGTGCGCGATCTATGGATCGATAAATTCGGCATTCGTGTCTTTGAAGGATATGGTACGACGGAGACAGCGCCGGTGCTTGCATTAAATACACCCCACTTCTACCGCAGAGGTACAGTGGGCCAATTCCTTCCTGCTATTGAATACAAGATTGAGCCGATTGAAGGGATTGAAAAAGGAGGCAACCTGCTCGTAAAAGGGCCGAATGTGATGAAAGGTTATTTGCTGCATGAGAAGGGCTTCATCCCGAGCGAAGAATGGTACGATTGCGGTGATGTGGTTGATGTAGATACGGATGGATATATTCATATCATCGCTCGTTTAAAGAGATTTGCGAAAATCGCGGGTGAGATGGTCTCGCTTAACCTTGTTGAACAGTTGGCGGGTCGCTGCTTCAAAAGCGACGAGATGGCGGCTGTTAGTATACCCGATGCAAGAAAAGGGGAAAAAATTATTCTTTATACGACCTGCTCTACTGCTGCAATTCACCGGCTCAAAGAGTACCTGCAGGAGAACGGCTTCTTGCCGTTACTATTGCCATCTAAAATTGTATGTATGAAACAACTGCCCCTGCTCGGTAGCGGTAAGGTCGACTACGTAACGATAAAACAATGGGCCGAGTCCTAAGAAAGGAAGAAAACATGCGCATCGCACCGCTTACTGCCCTGTATTGGACCCAGTTTATCTCGGCATTTGCAGATAATATGATTATTTTCATCGTACTAGCTATTATGCGTCAAGAAGGATACCCAGGATTTTATATTGGCCTGGTGCAATCTGCATTCCTACTAGCATACGTCCTATGCGCCCCGTTCGTAGGTCTTTTTGCTGACCGAAACCCTAAATCATGGGTGCTTCTCATCGGTAACATTATCAAAGCGGGCGGTATTTCTCTTCTTATGCTCGGAGTCTCTCCTGTGCTTAGCTACCTTATTGTCGGTATCGGTGCCGTTACCTATAGTCCCGCTAAGTATGGAATTCTACCGGAGCTTACACCGAATGAGGAAGCACTGCTTAAAGCAAACGGTAAGATCGAAGGATATACGATTTTTGCAATTCTTGCCGGATCGGTCGCAGGCGGTATCTTAGCCGAATATTCCCTATTCTGGGCAATGACTGTCTGCATTGGACTGTACATTGTTTCACTTGTCGGAACCTTTGCAATCCCGCGGATGCCAGGCAATCAATCGATCCGCTATAATCGGGCTTTGCAAGATTTCATCTCCGATACAAAGCGATTCTTTTCAAGCAGAAAATGCCGCTTCTCCCTTGTGGGAACCTGCTCTTTTTGGATGTCGTCTACGGTGCTTCGCTTTGCGTTCATTGCCTGGATTCCATTAGTGCTCGGCATTACTTCGCTCGATAAAATATCCATGCTCGTAGCAATTACCGGTGTTGGTATTATCATCGGCTCACTTGCCACACCGTATCTGATACCGGCACATAAATTCTATCGTTCTTATATATATGGCCTAATGATGGCACTGCTTATTATCTCTTCTGTGTTCTTATCGAATCTCTATCTGATCATTGCTGTACTCATGGCTATCGGCTTTATGGGCGGCGCATTCATCGTACCAATGAATACGGTGATTCAAGATGAGGGACATAAGCTTGGGGGAACAGGAAAAGCGGTCGCTGTACAAAACTTTGTAAATAATACGATGATGCTTTTGGGAATGGGTATTTATACAGGAGCAACCAAGGCCGGCGTCTCTGCTCCTGCATCCATCGTGACGATCGGTCTGATTCTGCTCTGCTTTGTCTTATACCTTCATTTCCAAAAGAAAAAACTACTTGTTGTGTTACAGGTTCCACCTCAAAAAAATACATCAGAGTTTCTATAGGAGCCAATACACAAAGGAGCGGAGAGAATTCTTTTCTCTCCGCTCCTTGATTTACTGTGCAATCGAAGCCTGTGCCTCCTCCACGCGGGCAGAAACCGGAAGCGGTGACCGCTGAGGAGCAGATGCAGGTTGATGCTTTCTTTTTCTTTGCGTTCGCATATAGACGAATGCGAACCACGCCTGAGCGAGATAGAATGCCAGAAGATGAGGGTCCTGTGGCAGACGAAAGTACATATCGCAAACAATGCTATACGTTACAAATGCAAAAAATAATATATAAATTGATACCAGTCCATTTCGCAGCGTATTGCGATAAAAAATTCCCAATCCGACGAATGAAAGTATAAACATTCCTATATAACCCCAGAACGAATCCATTTCATATTTCTCCTATTATGTAAAATCGTGCGAGCAGGTCTAACGTAACAACGAACATTTGCTCCACCTATGATTATTGACTTGTTATAGCGTATCCTTTTTTCTAAATGTAACGCAAAAAACGACAGCATACGAGGGACTTTGCGCTTATTTATGTAAGGGGTGGCTAAAATAGTCACATTATACAGATACTTTTCCACGATTCTACCTGTTTGAAACATAGCAAAGGAAAAACCTACTCCCTTATTGAGCAGGTTTTCTACCCGTAAACAACCATACATATCGATTTAGCTGACGGGCGAAAAAGACAAGTCCCGCTTCTTCAAACATGCGGCGCAGCACAGGAACGAGCGTGTAATATTCAGTTTGCAGATCTTCAAGCAGGGCGAATGCACGCTGTTCTCTCGCTCGCGTGTGGATGATTTGTTTCGCCTCTTCATCCGCGTATGCCGTATCGGCGAACACAATAATCCCATTATCACGCAATCGTTCTGCGAGCTGTCGAATGGCGCGCGCCTTTTGCTCATCTGTCAGATGATGCAGCGCATACGTGCTGACGATTCCATCGAGTTGACCCATCGCTTCTGGAATAGAGAGGAAGTGTCCATCCTCTACCGTAAACCGCGGTAATTTGTGACGGGCAATCTCACGCATGTCGGGCGAGGGATCTACCCCACATACATCCCATCCTTGCAGCAAAAGACGCTCTGTCAAATTCCCAGTACCGACTCCAATCTCTAGTACGCGCTTTCCCCGAAGAGAGGTTAACTCCGCTGCGACTTGATCAAGAATGGCTTCATACCCTTCAAACACTTCCGCATATTCACCTTCTGTATCAGATACCGTATGGTCATATTGGTCTGCCCACTGTTCAAAAACATGATTAAACTGTACTTCACGCTCTGACATTGTTTATCCTCCTCTTTTTTCTACACTATATGCAACTGATTACTGTAAAGTTTATTATTCCTATTAATTTAATAAGTTTTATTGTATAAAAAATTCTCCTATCCTTCAATAGGAGAGTATCGTACCTTTTTACTCTATTTCCTTCTTTTCTTTTATTGCTTTATTAAGTCGTTGCAGCATATAGCCAATCCCTTTGCAGCCCTGCAGCGGAAAACGGTACGTGCAATGATCACCGAATACAGCCCGGATTACCTTCGTGTGTTTTTTTCCTGCCACGATAACAATCTCATCGAAGCGCCTAAGCTCTTTCTCCTCTACTTGTCGCTTTAATGCTTCTATCGTGATAATATCCTGACTTTTAGAGTCAAATGCCAGATCATAATTGCCTGGTACAAGGTCTGTTGGACGCAAAAAGCCATGCTTGGCCGAAAGAATAACCCAATGATCGAAAAAGGTCTTCGCGTATGCATGACATGCCGAGCCAAATGGACTGATGTATGCATCATACGCTGGAACTGCTCCTAATTCCGGATGCTTATCCCATATCTTAACTGCCCCACATGGGGTAATACAGAGCCTTCTTTTCATTGTCTGTTCTTCCTCCTTCCGACCAAACAAAAAAGCCGCCCATGAAGCGACTTTCTATCCAGTCAGCGTATTTATTCGACTTCAATCCAGACATTTCCCTTTTTCGCCTTATATTCCCGAGTTCCTTTAAGCTGATTATCCTTCAAGCTTAACACATAATCTCCGCCAAGCGACAAGGAACCGCTATTATGGACGAACTTCGTCTCTTTAAATGTGATTTTGTTGTTGATGACCTCTCCCTGCAAAGCGATAATATCATCAGTATTTACAAACTCCATTTTTCCGTTAAAGCTGCCGGTCTGATTGTTAAAATCAAAAAAGCTAATTTTAAATGTCCATCTCTTATTTGTCCCCGCTTCAGTGTATTCACCATAAAACGAAGAATCACTGGAGAGCACGGATGCGATTTTCTTTTGACTATAATCGCCCGGCTGTATCGGTAAATCGGTAGGCCCTCCTGTAGGAGATGTTACGTAGATAGCTTTTGTTTTTGGATTATACAGCACTTCCTTTCCCAGCGAATCCGCCATAAAACGAAGAGGCACATAGGTAGTACCGTTGTAGATAAACCCCGGCTTGGCTGTCTTCTTCTGCACACCATCAAAATAGTATTTTAACGGCAGAAAATCTACCTTAATGGAACTGGCCGCATATACGACCCCAGAACAAAAAATGCCTCCGGCTATAAACCCTGTTACAAGATACTTTAGCTTCCCCGATTTCCTCATATCTCTTTCCTCCCTATCTCTAAAGTACAATCCATACAAACATCCGCAAAAACTTTCCATCTTCTGTTATCATAATAATAGGATAAAAACCATAGTTAGCATAGGAGGATTACGATCATGCTGGGCATGTTTTCACTGGTTTTTATTATTATAGGTATTGTGGGCATCATCATTCTCATAATAAGCGGCGGATTATTTTATTTGGCCATAAAAAAATCCGCCGCTCTCACAACCATTTTTTCTATGGTTCTATTTGTCGCTGCCATCTATATCATTCACTATGCCTTGAATTCCTATGTTGAACTACAAAATGACCCTTTTATACGATACTTTTCTTAAATGATATAGCAAACATAAGGATTTGATGTGTCAGTAAGGAGAGAGGCAGGAAGAGAATTATGGAGCTGCATACTGTACGCGCTTATTGTCTGAAGAAAAAGGGAGCCTTCGAAGATTTTCCGTTTGGCGAGGATAAACATGTAATCAAGATATGCGGAAAAATGTTTGCACTTCTATCCGACAAAGACGGCGTCCTCCATATCAGTCTAAAATGCGAGCCGGAAGCCTGTGAGATTTTACGTGAACAGTACTCCGCTATTAAGCCTGGCTATCATCTAAATAAACGTCATTGGAACACCATCGAAGTGGATGATAGTATTCCGTCGGAAGAAATTCTCGGTATGATTGACCACTCCTACCAGCTAGTTTTTAAAGGATTGAAAAAAGTTGATAAGGAATCGTTACGATAAAAGTGAGGAAGGCTAAACCTTCTGTTTCCAAAAGTTTTAGCCTTCCTTATTAAGTCAGCCTATTAATGACTTGCACCAGAAACTTTCACTATATATCGACGAGTCCACAAATAACTAAGAAACAAAATACCATTTACAATAACAGAATCCACAATATTCCATTGCTCAGCGAACCTATCAAAGGCCTCACCAAAAACGATATAGCCTACTGTCATATAGACAAAATAAATACCAATTGAAATAGCAACACAACGAATAAAAATAGGCCAGCTCAAACAAATAAACCTGTCTATAAATTCCTCGTTATCACCTTTTGCATTGGCCTTATAGCACGCAATGACCCCCCACACCGTGATCCCAAAGTAAAAAAGATGATCAATAACAGTAAAAACACTAAACTCTTGGGGCATATAGACCAACAATAAAGACTTGATAACAGCTAACAAAACATATATCAATAAATACTTCATCTTTTCTTTTTGGGATAATCTTTTCTCTTTCAGTTCTTGTGCTAAGGCGTCTACTTTCCAAAAATACATCGTAATTCCTCCAACATCTATGCTTGATTAAACAATAAGACTAGCTAAGAAGTCTATTGTTTCACATATAGATATTGATTAATTACCCGGTTTATCTTCCATAATAGGATTTTATTCCCTAGGAAAAATTAGAAAATCGTTTTTTTTATTATTATGAGTCTGATATACTAGGTTTAGGGGTGATTTTGAAGGAATTTACTAATTATATAGTAATTTCCGTTACGTTATGAACACTGAAATTTTATTCGGACTCTTCTTCTCTTTTTTAGAGAAACTATCTTTTTTGATCTTCCCATTAGCTCTCTTTAAGTATGCAATACGTGCACGAATCATCGCTATTCTGCTTATCTGCCTTATTCTTACCATTGCAACACATTTTATTAGGCAATATGAGGCTATAAATGTGCCGTACTCTGTATTTATAGGGATGATGATTAGTTATGTCCTCACCGTCGTAGTTTTAAAAATCAAACCATTTCCGGCTATTACAGTCATTTCTGTAGGTTATATAACGAACTCAACAATCCAAGTCGTTATACTTATTATGCTTATTGTCACTACAAACCAGTCTCTTACGCAAATAACAAATCATTTTAATCATCAAATTCTTATTTATGCAATAACATTTCTAATGATGATGGCGGCCAGCTATTTCACTAAAAAATTTGAGTGGCAGGTCAGCTTAGAACAAGCTGAAAATACTCGGCTAAGTAGACAAATAAATATATTCGTTAGTCTCTTCTCACTTGTAGGTCTTATTATGGTGATTCAGACTATAACCGTATTCTTTTCTTTGAACACCCATATACTTCAAAGTATCCCTCTAATTTTAGGAACATTCGGTCTTTTCTTAATCCTATTCCTCATCATCAGAAATATAATTCTGTCTCAGAAACATGCAAAAATTGAAGAAGATAAACATTATTTAGAAACCATAACCACTTATTCTAGTGAAATTAAACATAGCATTCGCGAGTATAAAGCACACCTTAAAGTTTTGCAGCGACTAGCACATTATCAAGATCCTACCCTTTATAAACAGTATCTTTCCGATTTACTTACTGAGAAAGAGTTTTTAATGGAGACAATCGAAATATCTGAGCCTATGTTGTCAAGCTTTCTGCAAAAAGAGTGGCATGTTTGTAGGGTAGCAGGAGTACATTTGCAAGTAACTTCCTATGGCTATTATTTACCTCCAGCTTTTATTAGTGGATACAATCTTAATCGTATTTTAGCGCGTATCATTGATGGATTTATTACCGATTTTAAAAAAGGAGAGAAATTAGGCTCTATACATTTTTGTGTGGATGCTACACATTCTGAACACGTCAAATTCGTATTACAAGCTAACGTGCCACACAGCATCAAACCTGACATTCTAGAATTCATACGAATATATAACGGGAAAGCCGATGTTCATAAAGAAGATGAACAAACAATCCTTACATTCTATTTTTCGAGGTATTGAAATGGAAAAGCTAGCAGAGAGAATAGCCATTTATATAAAAGAACATACAGATAACCACCCTGCTTCCGTAGCTGTCCTCAAATTTGGCATTCAGGGGTTTCTTAGTGTTTTTATAACGACCGTCGTTCTACTTGTTGTTTCTGTTATGTTAGGACAAGTCTATGAAGTATTTATATTGGCTATTTCCTTTGGAGTTTTGCGAATGATGATTGGAGGAGCCCATGTAAAGACAGGGTGGGGCTGTACACTTAGCTCTACTGTCATGCTGGTGGGACTTAGTTACATACTTATCTCCCCTCAAACTTCGTATGCGCTTCTTGTATGCAGCCTGCTCATTGTTATCAAGTTTCCCTTTTACTTAGAACCTCATCAGTCTCGAAAATCTTTACAATATGCACACATCTTCAAAGTAGGCACTTTTATATGGATAGGCTTCGGTTTTCTTAGTACATATCTGGAAATGAGCTTTTCCTCTGCTTTTTCAATTGGAATATTTGCACAGGCGTTCACTATTACGCCTATAGGAGTTAAAGCAATACATCAATTAAACCGTTGGTTGTAAAGGAGGTGATAAAAAATGAAACGGAAACTCTTTTATTATGTTGCAACGGCATTCTCTGTACTCGCTACTTTGATTATTACGCCAAACTCACTGACATTCTTACATGCACCTGAAGTTCCTGAAGAACTCAAATAAAACGGAAATCTAGAACACATTTGGCACACAAAAACCCGGCGCTCAGCCGGGTATCTTTTTTTATTGGTCATTTTCTCAATGAATGTTCCGATACCCCCTAATGACCTTACTGAGAATCGTAACAGCTGGCAGCAGGATCGGACCCATAGTCGGTTTTTCGGGCTGCATGCGAATGTGATTTCTCTCCTTATAGAAAGTCTTCACGGTCGCTTCATCTTCTGCTGTCATCGCGACAACAATGTCTCTGTTATTGGCTGTCGGCTGCTGACGAACAATCACATAGTCGCCATCAAGAATTTCTATAGCCCTTGGCTTGGTTGGATCGCGTCGAATTAACCCTTTCTTCTCCAAATGTGCTAAATGATCACGTACTGTTGAAGCAGAAGACAATCCGACTGCTTCTCCAATCTCGCGGACAGAAGGCGGATACCCCTTGTCTTTTACTTCTTTCTTGACAAAACACAGAATTTATAGAAAATATACATAGGAAATACATGAAGTTATCAAAAAAGGAACTGGCACAACGTCTGATCCTCGCAGAACAATACTTTGCTGAAAATAATTCAAAGTGGGTAACGAATCATTTTGAAAAATTTAAGTAGGTGATTCACAATAAGTATCACCCTCCCTTCTTCAACTAACGAAGCAGGATTGTGTAATAAGGAGTTTAATTATGAGTAGTAGGATAAAGAATAATAAATTTAAGGAGATGGACGTTATTTCAAAACAAATTGAAGAACGACAAATACAAATTAACATTTGGGAAGACAAAGACCTTGATCTACTTGTTAAATTAAACGCACCAGAAATGATGGAACATCTCGGAGGGTCTGAAAGTAATGAACAGGTTCTAAAGCGTCATAAAAGGTATCTTGAACTTGGTGAAAAGGGAAAAGTATTTAGCATTACCCTAAGTCCTGATTTTGAAGCGGTTGGTTCAGTTGTATATTGGCAATCAACTTGGAATAATGAATGTGTTTATGAAATTGGATGGAGCATACTACCAGAATTTCAGGGGAAAGGGATAGCAACACACGCCGTTAAACTAGCAATTAATGAAGCAATTAAGGAAGGGAAATACCAATACATACACGCTTTCCCTTCGGTTGAAAATTCTGCTTCAAATGCCATTTGTCGAAAGCTCAACTTTTCATTAATATCAGATTGCGAATTTGAGTACCCACCAGGTAATTTCATGCATTGTAACAATTGGCGTTTGGAAATAAATAAATCATAATTGTTTCTTCAACAATCGGAGACGTTAGTTGAAGAACAACCAATACCATTGTTGTAGTAAATGAGGTCGTTTGTTGTACAATAAAGGATAGATGAATACAGGCATTTTCACCCTGTTCATCTATCCTCTCTTTTGGCTTATAAAATGTGTGACATTTTATTTAGTTACTTAATTATAAATGATTTTAAACATTTTCTTGACTTTTAATAAAATAAGCCGGTGGGTTCCTCTTTGTACCACGGTATCCACTTACCACACTAACTCTGATGCACAGATAGCTGACTGTATCCAGCACTCATCCTATTTGCTCTATAGAATGAAGGCTAGTGTCTGGAGCTGGTTCAATGCCTAACAGAAATTCTGATTATATTTTTCTTTTCTATTTGTTTGCTTCCATACTTGAAGAAGTAATAGTGATACTTATGTCAATGTTTTTTAGATAAAACCTGTAAAAATCTTGGCCCTTGATTTATATAATGAAAAGTAATGAATTGTCGTTATATCCATCTTTATAGTTAGCATTTGGAGCAGAAGCTTTTTATCATTTACATGTTGCTTCCAAAATAATAAAGTAACCCCCCGCTCATCCGGAAGGCTTTTGGCTGTGTCCGCTATCTTATTTTATATACTACGTCTATATGTCTTTCATAACACCTCCAACAAAAAGTCAGGAATCCCTTACTCGACAGGGTCACCACCAAAAGCTTTAGAGGTAAATTCTATAGTAGCCCTATCTGTTGCAATTTGTTCGAAATCTTCTGGTGTTACCCATTCTTCTGGTTTAAATTCTTCTAATGGGATAAGTTCTAGGTCTTTGTCATAATCTGAATTTACCTTCTCTACAATTTCAACATATTGCTTGTAATAATCTTCTTTTTGTTCTTGAGTTAATTCCAAAGGAGTTACTCGAAGAACTCCTTCTTTGTCGGTATTAGGTGAATCTCTTACTTCCGGTTCTTGTCTATTAGTTACATCTTGCGTTACATCTTGCGTTACCTTTTCTGTTACTTGTATTTGTTCTTCTGATTTATAATTTGCACTACACCCCGCTAAAACCATAGCTCCAAGTAAAATTCCTGCATACATATATTTTTTCAACGTTTACACTCCTATATAAAAGTTACTAAATTCATTTAATTCTAATTTATATTATTTGGGTGTTTTCCACAATTGCTATTTCTTTTCTGTTGTTTGCTTCCATATTTGATGAGCAGCGATAATTCCATTCACAACACCTTCCAAATTGGGGCCGATCGCTACAATCCCACAAAGGATTCCGACGCCAAAGAGCGCCCATATCATCATCCAATCTTTGTAGTAAGGTGTCTGCCCAAAATCAAAAGTGGCAGCACAAGCGCCAGCGCAAGATGAAGAGTAATATTTGATAAGAAGTCCATTTCCGTTAATTGTTCATCTTCTTCATACCAGCTGCCGCACGTACCTCATCTGCAAGCCGGCCAATTTCCTTCTTCTCATCTGGTCAGGTAACTACATTCCATTTGTCCTGCAGAACACGGATGATCTTATTTGCATCGTCTACCTTCATTTTCGGTTCCTCCTTAAGCTGTGGTTGTGGCGCAGTTGGCTTCTCTACTCCAACTTTTCTTTTTAACCTATAGGCTTTAGCAACTCCTCTAGCTGCCGCCTCGGCCACCTTTTGAAGAAATACCTGATCTTTCAGAAGAGCAGCATCTTTTCCATTGTCGATGAAGCCGAACTCAAGGAGCGCTGCAGGCATTTTTGATTCGCGTGTCATGTGTAGGTTCGTCTTTTTAATACCTCGATCTGGAAGGCCCTGCGCTTTGAATACGCCTGCTACTTCTGCATGGATGATTTGAGCAACACGCAGTAATTCGGCGCTGCATTTCTCATATACATGGGTTTCATATCCGGTTGCACCGCCTGCATTGATATGGAATAAAAGCAAGTGGTCAGCTCCCCAGGCATTTGCTCCATCTGTCCGTGGCTTTAAACGAGCTGTTCCTGTTGCCTCTGATGGTCTAGGTCCGATTTTTACTTCTGCAGCTTCATTCGGATGATAAATCAAGGACACTCTGGCACACAAATAGAAAAAAGAGCCGCCTACTAAGACGACTCTTACCTTCGAAAAACCCTGTAATACCAAGGGTTTTAGCTTGATGCTCCCACGCGGAATCGAACCACGAACTGATCATTACGAGTGATCTGTTATACCGTTTAACTATAGGAGCTAACAACAAATATTATTTTATAAAAAACAAGTATCTGAATCAAGTGGTTTTCCATCAGAAATCAGGTGGTAAAAAAAAGAAAAGGAGGGACATACATGACAAACGTGACTTGTACTGCCGAGTATTGCAACTATTGGGCTGAAGGCAACCTATGCAGCGCGGACAAGATTGTTGTCAAAAACACGGAAGGTGGACGAGAAGCCTCCACGATTGATGAGACGAAATGTGAAACATTCGAGCTGAGACGTGATGACGATGCACCAACTTCTAAAGCCTCCTCACACTTTGAGACGACACCGGAAGTAGCGGTCGGATGTACGGTCGATTCTTGTGAATATTGGGGCCGAGGAGACCGCTGTGTAGCGAATCATATCGATATCTTTGGCATGGATGTAAAGCATGAAGAAGGCACAGCTTGTGAAACGTTTGACGTATAATCATCCATAGCTATACGCTAAGAAGCAAGAAAGAGCGCCTATCATATAACAGGCGCTCTTCTTTATACTATACAGCTACCGTTCCGCCATTTAGTACGTCATGAATATCAACATATGTGTAATCAAGCGAATCAGCAACCGCTTTATACGTTACTTTGCCATCCACTACATTGATGCCGCGCGCTAACGCACGGTTCTCAAGCGACGCTTTTACGAAGCCTTTGGATGCGATTTGCAACGCATAGGGAATTGTTACATTGGTCAGCGCCATAGTCGATGTACGAGCTACAGCTCCTGGCATATTGGCCACCGCATAATGGACGACACCATGCTTTACATACGTTGGTTCGCTATGTGTCGTAATACGGTCGATCGTCTCAATCGAACCACCCTGGTCAATCGCTACGTCTACGATGACAGAACCTGGGTCCATTGTCTTGACCATTTCTTCTGTTACAAGGCGCGGTGCGCGCGCGCCAGGGATTAACACGGCGCCTACAAGCAGATCCGCTTCTTTCACAGCGTTTGCGATATTGTATGGATTAGACATGAGCGTCTGGATACGACCCTGGAACTGATCGTCCAATTGACGCAAGCGATCCGGATTGATGTCAAGAAGCGTTACTTTTGCGCCCATGCCGAGTGCAATTTTCGCTGCATTCGTTCCTACGATTCCACCGCCAACGATCGTTACACGTCCAGCTTCCACGCCTGGCACGCCTGCAAGCAGTACACCCTTGCCGCCTTTGGACTTTTCAAGGAATTGTGCGCCGATCTGAATGGACATACGTCCAGCTACTTCACTCATCGGTGTAAGCAGCGGCAAAGCACCGTTATCAAGCTGGATTGTCTCATATGCGATCGCAGTTACCTTTTTCTCTACAAGCGCTTTGGTTAACTCCGGTTCAGGAGCTAAGTGAAGGTAGGTGAAAAGCACAAGGCCCTCACGAAAATACTGGAACTCTTCAGCCAATGGCTCTTTTACCTTCATGACCATATCGGCTGCCCACGCTTCTTTAGCCGTGGCGACAATCTTTGCCCCTTCTTTTGTATATTCATCGTTTGTGAAACCGCTTCCTATTCCCGCTTCATTTTCTACAAGCACTTGATGACCAGCTTGTACGAGTGAGGCTACACTCGCAGGCGTCATCGCTACACGGTTCTCATTATTTTTTATTTCTTTCGGTACACCAATAATCATTGTTATAAACCTCCTTATAATTCGTTAAGGAACCCGCCATCTATCCATGTGCACATGTGTGCCTATCTGTTTGTTTTATATTTTATGGCTTTTTTATGAATTTTTCTTTGTCTGAATGCTTAAAATTCCTTGTTTTTATTTGTGGATTTCCACAAGTGTATCTTTCAGAAACCGTAGATTCTTTATATGGTGTAGGTTTTCCTGAAAAGAAAAAAGAATCCTTTACAAAGAAAGAATTCTTTTATGAATAATATTTAAGCAGCTTTATATCAAGAAAGAGCATTACCCTATCACTTGGATTGTTTAAATCAATGTCGCCTACTTCGCAAATTCGTTTCAAACGATAAGCAAGTGTATTAGGATGGATATGCAGCGTGCGGGCTGTTTGATTGACCTTTCCCGTATTATCGAGAAATACTTCAAGCGTCTCAAGCAGATTGCCCTGGTTTTCCTTATCATATGAGATAAGGAGAGCAAGTTTAGGGTTATGGTATTTTGCCTGTCGATTCCACTGCTTAAGCTTTGGAAACAAACGATAGATTCCAAGTTCCTGATAACCCTCAACCGTTTTCAATTCATTTGGCAACACTTTTTTTATCTGCATAACCTCTAAGGCCTGCTGGTAGCTAAGCCAGATTTCTGTGGGATCTGTAACCGGCTCACCATATGCAGCGACAATCTTCTCACTTCCAAAGCGACGAGTCAGGCGCTTGCGTAACTGATGAATAAATGCACGGCTTGCCTCCCCCGCCTTCTCCCGCTCCCATTCATCAAGTCCCGCAAGTACAAGGAGCTGCCGGTCATCAAATGTCCAAAGAGGCAAATAGCGAAACGGGAAAAACTCCCCCAGATTCCCAAGCAGGTAAGCCAGTTCTTTGCGCATATTGTTCCACATTTCCTGAGGACAGCTTGCTTCAAGTACAAGCATTACCATAACAGGCGGCATCTGCAGCCGCAACTGCAGCGCTGTTTTTTCAATATCAAGCACTTCATTCGTACTGCGCGATAGGAGCTGCCAAAAGAACTGATCACGCTTCTCTTCCTGCTTGGCATGCCGGTCCTTGCGGTGCAGAAGCCTGGGGAGTGCAAGGCGGGCCGCTCTTTTCAAAACATCAAGATCCTCCTCGCTAAGCGGACGAACCGCTTCCTGGACCCAGATATATCCGAATACTTCTTGACCGCGCCGAATCGAGACCGCTACCCGATTATTTAATCCCACCTCTTTCACGGCAGGAACCCGTACAGGCTCATCACTATGCATAAGCGCTTGAATAATTCCATCCTTCCAAAAGCGGATTAACACTTCATCAGGCACCTTTCGCTTCATGATGGTTTGGATACGTACCGGATCTGTCGTATCACCGTGCGTACTGTACGCAATGACGTGATGGTTCAGATCTTCAATCGTAATCGGATTATCCACCCGTTCCGTAATCATATCGGCAAGTTCCATCAAATCAGAGAATTCTTCAAATGCCTCCATCCGACTCCTCCTTTAGCTGTAACAATCAATTGTATGAAAAAAAGCCGCTAACGCAGCGACTTATAACGGCAATATGTATAGAATGTACACGGTACATGTGATGCGGATGAAGGGACTTGAACCCCCATGATATTGCTATCACTAGAACCTGAATCTAGCGCGTCTGCCGATTCCGCCACATCCGCATGCGAAAAAACAATAAACAATTTTCCTATTTTGGTGGTAAAATAGGAGTATCTCTAACAAAGAAACATAAAATTGTAAATCAATGTACAAAAAATATAGCATGGCCCAGCTTGATTGGTCAAGAAATTGTTGAATAGGATGTGATCCCTTTTGGAAGAACAGAATCGGCGGCAATTCTTTCGCTTACCGCTTCCTCATCCGCTCAGTTCCGATGTTACCATTATCCGCATCAAAGATAATGCCGTCGAAGCGGGAAAAGCGCAGGTATTAATCGAAGATATAAGCCCTGGTGGACTGAAATTTGTCTCCAATGTCAAGCTTCCCGCTACACCTGAAGTCATCCTTGAATTCGAGACGCAAATTCTTAACAATACACTACAGCTCCCCGGTTATGTCGTGCGCAAAGTGCCTCGGGAGGGAGACTTATATGAATATGGTGTTACATTCACGCTAGATGAAGGCGTATACACTGAGCTTATCCCTCTTCTCCAATTGCTTTCCATCCGCCTACGCCGTACTCCTATCGTCGGTGGCTGCCGCTTTGCCACCAATGAGGAATTAGAGAAACTGCATGGCCTAATCCCTCAATCACCTTCACAATCATCCTAAGTACGCGACAGAAAAGGAGACGTTAGCCTTGCCGTCTCCTTTTTATTTGTTGCACGGATTAGCTTTCCTCATCACCTGCTTTGAACAGAAGCGTTAGCCATTCTTCACTGCTCTGCCGCTTCTCAAGGATACACCCTTCCTTTTCGTATGCGCGGCACACGTCTGCTTCCGCCCACTCCACAATGCCGGAGACGATTAGCCTGCCTCCTGGCTTAATCAGGTGCATACAGGTTCCAACCTGACGGATAGCCTCCTCTCCGCCAATGTTGATTACGATCACATCATAAAGCGACTCTCCAAGCAGATGCTTGCCGTCTCCAATGTATACCTCCGGAGTCTTTACATTATTTAATGAAGCCAAGTACTCAATCTCAGAGGGCGAGGAGGGATTGATATCGACCGCAAGCACAGAGGCAGCTCCACGCATCTCACAGTAGATCGATAAGATACCAGAGCCGGCACCAATATCCAGCACATTTTCCCCCTGTACATCAATCTCTTCAATAAAACGCAAGCAATTTTGCGTTGTCCCATGCTTTCCGGTACCAAAAGCTCCACCTGGTTCAAAGATCAATTGGTAAGGGTGCGAATACAATCCCTTTGTTTCTTCCTTTTTCCATACTGGAATTAGCACCAATTCCTCAGAGACTTCTTCCACATCAAAATGCGCTTTCCAATCATCGGCATGCATCAGTTCAGGTTCCTTCCAATCGCTCTCACGCAGACCGAATGGAGCCAATGTGTGGCGAAGTGAAGCGAGCGACATCTCCGCCTCTTCTGCCATATCGGCTTTCTCATCAACGGATTCATACGTAATAATCGTCATCTCTGTATCTTTTATCGCATAATCGTATCCATCAGGAATCTTGATGACCTCTACCGGCTCATCAACCCAACTATTCGCAAATCCCATCTCACCAAGCAAATACATCACAGATTCCGCATCGGTCTCACGAGGGAATAGTAAATGGTATTCAATCCACAGCATCTTTGCACTTCCTTCCTTTGTTCCACTTCTTTCTCTTCTCTGTATAGCCAAAAAAACCTCCTATCGTTCATCCGATAAGAGGTTTTTTTGGCTAATCATCCAACAAGTTATTGATATCCTGTACAATCTTCTCGTTATCCATCTCGGTCCCCATCTTATAGATGGCACGGATATTCTGGTTTCCATCGACAAGAAACAGTTCATTCGAATGCACGAAGATACCGTTTCCCGAATCCTCTGCAAACACCTTGAATCCATCCAATACTTGCTTGGTCTGTGCTTCTGTACCACGCAGGAAACTCCAACCCTCCGGCTTAATGCCCCGCGCTTCCGTATACTTCTTCAGCACCTCGAAAGTATCCCGTTTTGGATCAAATGTGATCGTCATAATCAATGCCTGTTCGCCCAGACTCCCCTGCTCTTTTAGCTTCTGCTGCACCCGGATTAAATTCAGGTTCGTTGCCTGACATACATCCGGACAATACGTATAGTGAAAAGATACAAGGCGAACCTTGCCGTCCGAATCACGCAGCGACACCGGCTTCCCGTCCATATTAGACAGCGTAAAGGAAGGGGCTCGGTCAAGCACAGGAAGCTTGCTGCTTCCCCACCATAGCTGGTACGCAATCGTGAGAAGAACCGCTGCAATTAATATACCCGCTAGTGTAGTAAACCAGTAGCGCCTTGCAAACGAAGCCATAGCCCCCACATCCTCCTACGTGTTCCTATTCTCTTGTCGTCAGCTTGGAAAGATACATGAAGATAAAGAACAGGACAAACGGAAACACGATATATCCCAGCGCATAAAGAATGATGCCCATACTGTTCCCTCCCCGTTATCACTTACCAAGCTGCGAGAGCTTCAGCCCACACCACTCAGTAAACTGTCCGATTTCTATTAAGTCACATTGGATGAACACGAACAATCCCATAATCACCGTATACATCCAAACAGCCGTAGCCCCAGGAATGAAGCGGTTTAGTGCTCGTTCGTTATTTCGCATCTTGAAGTATATCGCACGGAGGTAGAGCACGATGCAAATAAGCACGAGAATTTCCATAATGGATTGGATAATCACATACGCAGTCCAAGCCGCTGGGCCAAGCGCCCGGTAACTCTGAATCAAAGACCAGTCAATAATGACATACCCAATAGCTGCAATCATTGCCAACGCAAGTAGAGCAAACGCAATGCCATCTTTGCGCTTCTTATAGCTGATTCCCCCTGCCAGCGAAAAAACACCCAGTGCTATCAACAGGAGAACATTATAATTTACCATGTCCTGCACGTTTGCAGGAAGCGTAACGTTAAATACGTCAGGCGACCATCCGCGCAAATATACATTTGACACAATAAACACGGCAAACGTAAACGTAAAGGAAATCAATCCGAGCCATACGCCCAACAAGCCGTTATCTTTGATGCCTTTCTTCGGGACGCGCTCCTCTTCCGCATGTACAGCCATGCCTCTACCTCCTCGATCCCGTTTCGATAAAGCTTAGATTTAGATACGGTCAACCAAAATCAATATTGTAAACATCATCAAATATACGAGCGAATATACAAATGACTTACGCGCAAACTTGATGTCATCTTTTGCAAAGAATCCTGTCATGTTAATAATGACATAGCCAATGCCTAGAATTGACATACCAATCAGATATACCATGCCTACCTCACCTAATGCATACAGCATAATAGAGACAAGCACAAGTGCTGCTGTATAGCGAAGGATGTGGCGTTTTGTTACCTCAAAGCCACGAACAGCGGGAAGCATTTGGAACCCTGCTGCACGATAGTCATCTGCACGACGCATAGCAAGCGCCAGGAAATGCGGACACTGCCAGATGAACAAAATACCGAACAGTACCCATGCCGTCGTATCAACCGTGCCGGAAATCGCTGCATACCCCATCATTGGAGGCATCGCACCTGATACAGCACCGACAAGCGTATTTAACGTCGTCGTACGCTTCGTCCACATCGTGTATACCACTACATAGAATACCAAACCGACAAGACCGAGAACCGCTGTTATTGTATTAATCAACAGCAGCATGACCGTACCCATAATTCCAAAGACAAAGCCCATAATCATGACGGTTTGTGGATTTAATCGGCCCTCTGGCAAGGCTCTTGTCTTTGTTCTTGACATCAATTGATCGAGATCACGGTCAATATAGTTGTTCAAGCATGTTCCAGACATAATGACAAGCGCTGAACCAAGCATTGCCAACAGAACCGTTCCAACCGGAAGCGGACCATCCGCTGCCAGCCATACACCAGCAAACAATGACATAAGGTTAGAGACGACAATACCAAGCTTTGTTACAGATACATAATCACGCCAGTCGCCCTTCGGTTTCGCTTCGGAAAGCGGACCTGGTTCCATGACACGGCTGGCCGGATTTTCATATACATCTTTTTCAGAAATAGGTGTACCCATTTCAAGACCCCCCTGAATATAATATCGTTAGCCAAGATTTGCGACAGATTGTTTGCTGCTAGTTACCGCTTTTCCATCCTTGTCGCTTGTACGGAGCAGATTTGCTCCAAGCTTTCCTTCTACAGCCATGAACACTGACAGAGCCATCATGAGCGCAGCAATTGCCATATGAATCACATTCGTGATCACAGAAAGATTTGCGATGACCGTAATAAAACCGGTAACAGGCTGCAGCGCAAGCAGAATGACAAGCACAAGCGCCTGTTTTTTCATCACATTGCGCAGACGTGCGTAGAAGTACAACCACAGCGATGAGAAGACGATCAGCAGCGTAGCGAACACATGTACATACATGAGTGTCGTGGCAATGGCAGGCGTAGAAATAATACTATTAAGCATAGATACATTGCCATTGACCCACACCTGCCCAGCGTCACTGTGTTTAATGAAGGCGCCAAGCACATACTCAATATATACAGCTATCGCGGCGATCAGGGCCGGCTTGAACAGGGCGCGAACCTGTCTGTCCTCCAAAAACTCTCCCTGCTTCTTTCGCACATTCGCAAGCGTAATTCCTACCAGCACCACAAATGTGGAGAATAGGAGAATGGCGAAGCTTGTATCCATGGCCGTAAATCCTGGCGGCAGCTTTTTCAATACGTTAATGCCGCCAAGTACGGCAACGAATAACAGCAGGATAAAGGAGAACAAAACCAGCTTCAACACAATGGGGCTTTCCTTTCGTTTGCGCCACGCTATATACAGATTGGCCAGCATGAGGAATCCCACTCCGGTAGATAACATGCGATGCGTATATTCTATGATGACTTTGCCTTCCATAGGCGGGATAATCTGCCCGTTGCACAACGGCCAGTCAGAACAAGCTAGACCGGCATCAAATCCTACAACAAGGGCTCCGGCAATCAACAGCAAAAAGGTGGCGATAGTCGTTACGAAAGGTAAGCGATATCCCATTGTTACACCTCTTCTCTACGCGCCAAAGGATTTTTTGGGCGTATATTTTTCCTCTGCTTCGCCGAATTCGTACGGCGGAGCGGTTACATACGGCATTTCGATAAAGTTATGTTCAGGCGGCGGTGAAGACACCGTCCACTCAAGCGTTTGCGCTCCCCATGGGTTGGCTGGAGCTTTTGCGCCAGTTCTTAAAGAAACGATAATTGTAACCACCATCATAATTGCTGCTGCGCCTACAAGATAGGAGCCATATGTTGCGATTTGGTTGGCAATCTGCATTCCGTTAGCAGGATCATATTGGAATACCCTGCGCGGCATCCCCATCATGCCGATGTAATGCATCGGGAAAAACGTAAGGTTCGTACCGATAAAATACATCCAAAACACGATTTTGCCAAGCCTTTCATTATACATACGTCCGGTAATTTTAGGGAACCAATAAAAGATACCGGCCAGTACCGCCATCATGCTTCCGCCGAATAATACATAGTGGAAGTGAGCGATAACAAAGTACGTATCATGCATATGAATGTCGACCGGTACTGTGCCAAGAAAGATTCCACCAAGGCCCCCAATGGTGAACAGACCCATAAAACCGAGCGTTACAAACAGCATCGGTGTAGTAAACCAGTTAGAGCCTCGCCATAATGTGGCAAGCCAGTTAAAAATTTTGATGGCTGAGGGAACCGCAATGATCATCGAAGTGACCATAAAAGGAATCCCTGTTGCCAGCGGCATCCCTGCCACAAACATGTGATGTGCCCAAACCAGAAAACCTAAAAATCCAATCGCAATGGAAGAGTAGGCAATCGCATGATACCCGAAAATCGGCTTTCTTGCAAATACCGGAATGATCTCAGAGACAATTCCCATCGCCGGAAGTACCATAATATATACCGCCGGATGAGAATAAAACCAGAAAAGATGCTGGTATAGCATCGGGTCGCCGCCCGCAGACGCATCGTAGAAATGCGTACCGAAGTGGCGGTCAAACAGCAGGGTCGTGATTGCGCCAGCCAGCGCCGGCGTACCAAAAAGCTGAATAAACGATGTAATCAGCGAGGACCATACGTAAAGCGGTAGACGGTTAAATGTCATACCAGGCGCGCGCATGTTAAACACTGTTACAATTATGTTTATCGCACCAAGAATGGAGGAAATACCTAAAATGTGAACCCCCAATACCCAGATATCTAAGCCTAGACCCTGGGACTCGATGCTATAAGGCGGATATGCTGTCCACCCAATATCCGGCATTCCGAAATAAAAGCTGCTCAAAAATACCAGACCGCCAAGAACGAACAGCCAAAAGGCTAGATTGTTCATGCGCGGGAACGCCATATCATGTGCACCGATCATAATCGGAACAAGATAGTTTCCGAATGCCGCTGTGAGCATAGGGATCATGAACAAAAAGATCATGATCGAGCCGTGCATGGTGAACATCTGGTTGAATGTATCGGCTGAAGGCACCACGTCAGGCATTCCTGGCGTCAATAGCTCAGTACGAATCACGAGTGCCGCTGCTCCTCCTAGAAAGAAGAAAAGCAGGCAAGCAATGCCGTACATGATTCCGATTTTCTTATGGTCAACGGTAAGCAGCCAATCCCTAACAAAGGATGGCTTTCTCGTTTCGACAGTGGCAGTAGCTCCCATGCGTTTCGCTCCTCCCTACTTTAAGGTTTTGATGTATTCAGCAATCGCCTTCGCTTCTTGTTCTGTTACCTGCTGCGGCGGCATTGGTGAATATCCTTGAGGAGTTTTCGCTGCAGGGTCCATAATGGATTCTACAATATACTTTTCATCATACTTTACTGTGCTGCCATCAGTCAGCTGTACATCTTTGCCAAACATGCCGCCCCATCCGGGTCCGACAAGCTTATTTTGATCGGTAGCATGACAGCTTAGGCAGCCCTTTTGTTCTGCGAGCGCTTGGCCTTCGCCACCCGCACCACCTTCTGCGCTACCACCGGCTTTTCCACCGGATTGCACAAATTTAGTAAATTCATCTGTACTTACCACGTTAAGTTTTGCTAACATCATGGAGTGCATGGTCCCGCAATACTCAGCGCATACAATGGGGTATTCGCCTTTTTTGGTAGGACCGGACCAAAACTGTGTCTGACGTCCAGGCACCGCGTCCTGCTTTAATCGCATCGCCGGAATCCAAAAACTGTGAATAATATCACCGGATGTAATTTTGAATAGGACATTTTTATCTTCCGGAATGACCAACTTATTCGTCGTCTTAAAACCTTCCGGATATTCGAAGTCCCAACGCCATTTGTAACCGGTAACATTGATTGTGTACACATCTTTAGGTGGGGTCTGAATTGCGTATGTCATCTGTGAACCAAACACGCCAATGGCAACCAAAATCAATGCAGGAATAAGCGTCCATATGATTTCCATTTTTGTGTTCCCGTGCAACGCAATTCCTTGTTTGTCCGGTCTTTTTCTCCTATAGCGAATCAAAAAGATAAACAGGAGCATTTCAACCAAGACAAAGATGAATAGAGCAATTGATGCGATAAACCAGAACAAGGAATCGACCTGCCTCGCCATATCATTGATGGCCGGGGGAAATAACCAACTAAAATCCACGCACTACACTCCTTTCTTCTATCATTTGTTCTACAGGCCAACAGAACAAATGAAATTTGAATATAAGAAATAACATCCACATGGTAAATACCATATAAATGTTATCAATTTTCATCTAGTTTGTATAGTGTTTTGAACATATGCAGTATGCGGTAATTTTATGTATGGAAATGGGGAGAAGCCTTGATAGAAAAGAAAAAAGCAAAGACAGATTTTTGTCTTTACTTTTACCCAAATTTCATATATTTGACACATCTTCCGTTTATTTTTTCTATTATTTCACCAATGTAACAAATTCATAGAGAATGCGTGCTGTTAAACCCCAGATGATTTTTCCTTCATATTGATAAAAAAATTCAGGGATTTTTGTACTGCGCCATTTGTAATCTTTCCCTTGGGGAATCAAATCAAAAGGGAAGTCCTCATCAGGCTTCATTGCCATGCTGATATAATGAACATCCGGCTCTTTTTTTAGAAAAAAATCAAGCGGCACATAAAATACTTCCTCTACTTCATCCTGATTTGGCTTCACTCTTTTGTAGTCATGAATCTTTCCGACAAACGAATAGATTGAGGAGGAATACGGGGGAATCATAATTCCCAGACTCTCAATTACGGCAACATCTTCTTCTGCAAGCCCCAGCTCTTCACATGTCTCCCGCACAGCAGCCGCCTGCTCACTTTCGTCAGTCTGATCGATTTTACCGCCTGGGAAGCAGATCTCCCCGGGCTGTCGTTTCAATGTCTGCGCCCTGACCTCAAAGAGCACATGAAGCTCACCTTCCCTCTCCACCAGCGGAATCATTACCGCCGCCCGCATAAGTGGAGCAAACCCGAACAAATTAAAGGAACGCTGACTGATTCGATTTTGTATCTGTTCTATCATTCGTGTGTCCACTACTCCTTTTTTCTTTTACAAAATGACAGCCTCATTCACTTCAAAATGGGCGTCACGAAGAATTTTTAACAAATGCTCATATGGAGTACGTGCGATCTCCGTATAGCTTCTGCGAGTATATAAGTGGTACGCATTCGGAAACTCATTCCGCAGTTGAGCGCGCAGCTTCTTACCCGGCGCATCCTCATCAACGAAGATGTATACTTCCGATGCGCCTGTCTGCTGATAAATACCATCTAGCTTATCCGAACTAAGCGTTCCATGGGTACAGATGATCTCTACCGGCTCTGCAATGATTTTCTCGAGACGCTTCTTATCTGTCTTTCCTTCTACGATAATGACTTTGCCCACGATCAATGCCTATCACCTCGCATCATATCTACCCGCTTATTTTGTTTGCCGCCTTACCACTATTATATGGTGAATCGGCGTATTAGTAAAAACCCAGACTGTTTTTATTTGATTTGAAAACTCGCCTGATCAATCATACGAATCCCTTCCTGCCCTCCTCTACTCCCTACCCACTCCATCAAACTCAGAAGCGCATCGTCCTTTCGCTTAGCTTCGATCATCACATCAAGCTGATCGGTATAGGCAGCTATTCTGCGCAAAAACGGAAACAAATCTTCCGGGTCGATATAGTCAGCATGAGCCCGGAAATCCTCTTTGCTTCGGGGGCTGGAAATATGCATTTTAGGCGGCAGGGATGACGTGCGCCATGTATCGATAATACGCGGAAGCAGAGCATATACCTCGTTCTCTTCTTCTTCATAATTGCAGCGGTGATGATGAAGATCGAGCACCATGGGAATGCCAAGCGTCTCGCATAGCTCTACCGTATCTTTTGCTGTAAATGCTTTATCGTCGTTTTCAAGCAGAATACATTGCCTCGTCTCTTCTGGAACCTGCGACCAATTCTTGATAAATTGTTGGATGGCTTTTTCCTTGTTCTTATAGGCCCCGCCTACATGCAGGACACAGCGATGAACAGGGCTTATTCCAAGTGCCTTGAGCATCCACACATAGTGATCGAGTGCGGCAAGCGACGCGTCCAATGTTTGCCTGCGGGGTGTATTAAGCACAACATAATGATCCGGATGGAAGTCCAGACGTACACCGTCTTTAATAGCTACATCACCCAGCTCGCGAAAAGCTTTAGCAAGGTGGGAGCGATACTCCCATCCCTCAGTCAGCTCATGTCCGACCAATGGAATCAACCTCGAAGAGAGGCGAAAAAACGTAATATCATATGCTCTGTTATGATAAAGAAGGCGCATACAGTTGTGGAGATTTTCTTCTGCAATCCGCTCAAGCTTACGCAAGCCCGCCTCCCTGTCAGAAATCAGTGCAAATTGTTTGGCTGTCATGGTCTGGGACGGGGACGCATTAACCACATGCACACTCATAGCAACATAACCGAGACGTACGTTCATTGTCAGAACCTCCTATTTTCGGACTTTACACACTACAGCTTGCAGTCGTTTTGTCATCATAATGGTACCTATAGGATTCCTCTTCCGATCCGCTTACATGCTTTGAAAAATTCGCTTTTATGTACTAAGCTGATTAAAGAAGGATACGAAAAGTAATTTTTATACAGGAAAGGATGAATCGGTATGGATACAGCCTACAGGACCTACCTCACTACACACCGCGACACCCATTTACAAGAGATGAAGGACTTTCTTGGAATCCCAAGCATAAGCGCTCTTTCTGCCCATAAGACAGATATACAACGAGCGGCAGAGTGGCTTGTCGATGCACTTCAAGCGGCTGGGCTTGAAAATGTCAAAATGATGCCGACAGAAGGAAATCCAATCGTTTATGCTGATTGGCTTCACGCGGACAACGATACAACCGTGCTTATTTACGGCCATTATGATGTACAGCCTGTCGATCCGCTTGAGCTATGGCAGACACCGCCCTTTGAAGCAGACATTCGCGACGGTAAGATTTATGCGCGCGGAGCAACCGATGATAAAGGACAAGTCTTCATGCATATTAAGGCGCTCCAAGCATTGCTGCAAACGGAAGGAAAACTTCCGGTCAATGTGAAATTCTGCATTGAAGGTGAAGAGGAAATCGGCAGTCCGACGCTTGAGCCATTCGTAGAAAAAAACAAAGAATTGCTTGCGGCCGATGTCCTTGTCATCTCCGATACTCCGATGCTTGAGAAAGGAAAACCAGCCATTTGCTATGGGTTGCGCGGACTTGCTGCCATGCAAATTGACGTGAAGGCAGCAAACGGAGACCTGCACTCTGGCATTTATGGCGGAGGCGTTGCCAATCCGCTGCATGCTCTCGCCTCTATCATCGCTTCTATGCATGACGAAAGTGGCAAAGTAGCTGTGGACGGCTTCTACGATAAAGTAAAGCCGCTGGCTGATGAAGAGCGGCAGGCGTTTCATGATCTGAATTATGATGAGGAAGCGTTGAAAAAAGAGTTGAATGTAGGCGAGCTGTACGGCGAGGAAGGGTACAGCTTCTTAGAGCGCACATGGTCGCGTCCAACGCTTGAAATCAATGGAATATACGGTGGATTTCAAGGTGAAGGCATTAAAACCGTACTACCATCTGAGGCACACGCCAAGCTATCCTGCCGCCTGGTTGGTGAACAGGACCCGAAAGAAATTCAAGATTTGATCGAGGCACATGTCCACAAACATACACCGGCAGGAGTTCAGGTGCAGTTCACCCGCATGGATACAGGTCGTCCGTTCGAGACACCGTACGATCATCCTGTGATTCAAGTAGCGATGCGCGCTTATGAGAAGGCGTACGAAGCGACACCAGCGCTGACTCGTATGGGCGGCTCGATTCCTATCGTCGAAGGCTTCGGCCGGCTGTTGCAGCTGCCGATCGTACTGATGGGATTTGGCCTGCCAGGTGAGAATTTCCATGCACCGAATGAGCACTTCCATCTTGAAAACTTCGATAAGGGCCTTATTACCATTTGTGAATATTGGAAGGAACTTGCCCAAACGTCCATTAAATAAACGCATACGAAAGACGGTCCGCAGCCAGCGAACCGTCTTTCTACTTATTACGATTAGACAAATGAGAAGAGGGGTAGCTTGTTAGCAAGAAAGGAGAGAGGATATGCATATGCGCTATGTTATCGGTATGTCCGGTTGGAGCTACAAAGAATGGAAGGAAGTATTCTATCCTGAAGGGCTTCCGCAAACTGACTTTTTTTCGTATTACTCCTCCCAGTTTTCTTCTGTCGAAGTTAATACGTCTTTTTACTATCTTCCGAAAGCGTCCACGATCCAAAAATGGTATGAGACATCGCCTGAAGACTTTACGTTTACATTAAAAGCGCCACAAGCGATTACCCATGATGCCCGACTGCAGAACGTACAGGAAGACCTGACAAGATTCTATCAGGCCTCCAACGGACTGCACGAGAAAGCCGGGGCGCACTTATTTCAACTGCCACCTTCATTTCGTTGCAGCGCCAAAACCTATGGCATACTTAAAGCATTCGTTCTGTCACTTCCAAAAGAGAAAGACAACGTCATCGAATTTCGCCATACCAGTTGGGAAAATGAAGAAACGATTAATCTGCTGCGCGCACATCATGTTGCCATGTGTCACGTATCTGAACGCCGGGTGAATACGAAGCTGATCAGAACAGGAGATTTTATATACTGCCGCCTCCACGGGGAGAACTATGCAACCCGCTATCCAGAAGAAGATATCGAGACACTGGCGGCTCTGATTACGGAGTCCGGTGTAGAGAGGGCATATATTTACTTTAATAATACGAAAGAGGGTGTCGGCATACCGAACGCCAAGCATCTTGCTGCATTATTATCTTAATGACAGGCTGATAGTTGCCGAATGATCCGACTTACTCTTACGACACCTTGTTCAAACTCTATCGGCGAGGCATACGCATAGGAGAGGCGAACATATTGTTCTGTATCCTGTGCGTAAATGCTGCCCGGGTTAAGCAGCACGCCTTCACGCAGCGATTTAGTAAACAATTCTTTCATAGAAAGCTTCGGCTTTATTCTAAGCCAAATCAAAAAACCCCCTCGCGGATTCTCCCATTCCGCTATGTCTTTCATATGAATCTCAAGCGCATGAAGCGCCGTTCGACGCCGAATGGCAAGCTGATCTCTTACAAACGCCACATGCCGCCCGTACATCCCGCTTGCCATCCACTCGGTTGCCACCCGCTGCGATAATGAAGCTGAACCGTAATCGGTCTGCATCTTTATATCAGATAATCGCTCGATAACAGGCTCAGGTCCAACAATCCAACCAATCCGCAGACCCGGACTTAGTGTTTTCGATAAGCTCCCGACATACAGTACATGTCCGTGCCGATCGAAGGCTTTGAGCGGTGGGGGCGCCGGTTCATCAATCCACAGTTCACGATAAATATCATCTTCAATAATTGGAAGCCTCTCTTCTTCACATACAGCAAGAAGCTCTTCGCGCCTCCTTTTTGACATCATCATGCCGGTAGGATTGTGAAAGGTAGGAATGGTATACAGAATGGCACCGCTATCCTGTCTTCCCCACTCCGAAACGGCTTGTGGCAAAAGCCCCTCCCCATCCATCGCCAGACCTGTAAAATGCATGCCTGCTGACTGAAAAACATGCAGTGAGTAAAGATAGGACGGCTTCTCAAGCAGCACGGCAGAGCCTCTGTGCAAAAGACCCACAGAGATTAACTGCAAGGCCTGCAGCGCTCCTGATACAATCAAGATGGAAGAAGACGAAGCTTGGATACCAAATGTTTTTATGTACTCGCTTACCGCTTGACGCAGCGGCAAATATCCCTTCGGCTCTTCATAACCGAATGCATCAAGTTTCTCTGACACTTGCCGCACAATGTGCTTCATTGTCTCCAATGGAAAAATCTCTGGGGATAACTCGCCTTTGCTAAGCTGAATCAGATTTGGATTGGATTCGTCTTTGTTGATTTCCTGAACTGTCGCCTGACTTGGCTTATGCACACCGGATCGTACGTACCTATCCCAATCCGGTGGAGGATTGGTAGCGAGAAGCGTCCATGTATTGTTTACCACAATCGTTCCTACTCCGATCCTTCCTTCGACTAACCCGTCAGCCATTAATTCGTCCAATGCTGTAATTACCGTACTTCGATTTACTCCGAATATTTTGGCCAGCGTACGCTGACTCGGTATTTTGCTCCCGACAGGCCATTCTCCATTGCTGATTTTTTTCTTGCTGTACTCTACGATTTGCCGGTATTTAGGCACACTCCCTGCATGATGATCAGATTTGTCCACGCCGCCCTCTTCCCTTCTCTATAGCTGAAATTGGTTGGGTTATTCTTTATCTAACTGGTTGAGGACATTTTACCAAGCATTGTCTACTATGAAAAGAAGGACAGCATCGTTGGCTTACTGGTTGGTTTTCAAATGAGAAAGGAAGGGGCGCTATGGGCAGTTCACTGAAGGTTCGCATCGTTTTTGCACACGGTCTCTGCATCTTTTTTTGGGCTTCCGCTTTTCCCGGCATTCGAATCGGGCTTGAATCGTATACTCCAGAACATCTCTCTCTTCTACGATTGCTTATCGGTTCTGCTTTGCTTATTCTGCTGTCTTTACTCTTACGTATACGCTTGCCGGAAGTAAGGGATGTTCCTGCTATCCTGGTATTAGGGGGGCTGGGCTTTGCCGTATACCATACAGCTCTTAACTACGGAGAGCAGACAGTGAGCGCAGGGGCAGCCAGCCTCTTCGTCTCGACGACACCCATTTTTGCAGCCCTTCTTGCTATGCTATTCTTTCGAGAGCGATTCGGAGCTAGAGGTTGGGCGGGCGGCTTTATAAGCTTTGCAGGAGTGGTCTGTATTTCTTTGGGCAGCAAGGCGGCTTGGAACGCAGGATACGGTACGGCATTCATTCTTTTGGCAGCGCTTGCAGAGAGTGTGTATTTCGTATTCCAAAAACCTTATTTAGAAAAATACGGTGTCTTTGCTTTTACGACCTATACGATCTGGGCCGGTACACTTTTTATGCTTTTTTTCCTGCCTGGACTCGGCTCTGCTATTATGCAGGCACCGGCAGAAGTTACATTCAGCGTCGTATATTTAGGGATTTTCCCTACAGTACTTGCGTATTTGGCCTTGGCCTTTGTAACATCGCAGACCGGAGCATCCGAGGCGACCAGTTCTCTCTATCTCACACCTTTTTTTGCTTTTCTGATCGCATGGATATGGCTCAATGAAACACCGACGTTCTTCTCGTTGCTAGGTGGAGCTATCATACTGGCGGGGGTGACACTCAGCAGCATGAAATCCCATCCGAAAGAGCGGCCGTATCCTTTTGGTAAGCTCATGAGGCACATAAAAAATCCGACTTCGCACTGAAGCCGGATTTTTATTCTTCTTCGCAGTCTAGGACATAACAGATGAACGCTGATGGATATGCCGGGTCAACTCTGCTGTCATCTCATAATAGAAAAAAGGTGTAATCAAATATATCCCGTTGAAGTATTCCATTGCCATGTCCACCAATTCCTTGGCGAGTGCAACCCCTTCCCTACGCGCTTCTACGCCCGGCTCATGCTGACGCATTCTCTCACGCGCTTCATCCGATAACTTGATGCCAGGCACCTCATTATGAAGGAATTCCGCATTTCTCGAACTCGTCAGCGGCATAATCCCTATGAAAATCGGTATATCAAGATGCTTCGTACCTTCATGAATACGCTCAATCATCTCTCGATCATATACCGGCTGTGTCATAATATAGTCCGCGCCTGCTTCCACCTTCTTCTCTAGACGGCGCACCGCAGCGTCGAATTGTCGTACATGCGGATTGAACGCAGCGCCGACAACAAAATTCGCCTGCTGCTTAAGCGGCTTACCAGAAAAGGAATAGCCTGCATTCAACTGTTTCACCATCCGGATCAGGTCAAATGAAGAGACATCAAATACCGAGCTTGAACCGGGCAAGTCGCCAAATCGCGCCGGGTCGCCCGTAATGACAAGCACTTGATTAATGCCTAGCGCATGCAGACCCATAAGATGCGACTGCTGCCCGATTAGGTTGCGGTCACGACAAGCGATATGAAGCAGCGGCTCGGCACCGAATTTGGCTTTCATGAGCGAGCCGAGCGCCATATTGCTCATACGTGTCGTAGCGAGAGAATTATCAGCGAGAGTAATCGCGTCCGCACCGGCATCCCGCAACGCTTCTGTACCTTTTAGGAATTTGTCCGTATCAAGATCGCGTGGTGGATCTAATTCTACGATAACAGTATGCCGCTGTCTTACGGTATCCACAATTCCTACCGGAGGGGCAGGTGAAGCGACACGAATCGGTGTCATCTCTTCTTGTTCCACTGTAATTACAGGGTTGATGCGTGGAAGCGGCTCGCGCTCCGCAAGCACTTGTGCCATCATGCGAATATGTTCCGGGGTCGTACCACAGCAGCCGCCGATCAATCGTGCGCCCTGTGCGCGGAACCGAAGCGCGCTCTCACCAAAATATTGAGGAACCGAAGCATAAGAATATTCCCCATCCGACATCGCAAGCCGGCCTGCATTTGGGAATACGGACAGCGGAGTATCAGTCGGAATTACTGCATTCTCAATCGAGCGCAGAACCTCGGCCGGACCCATTCGGCAGTTCAATCCAACCACATCGGCTCCCGCTTTCGTAAGCGCAGCAAACGCCCGGGTCAGCGTATGGCCATCCCTGGTACGCCCGACTTCAATCGTTGCCAATTGCGTAATGATGGGAAGATCTGTTAAGGGGCGGATCGCATCAAGCGCCAGCAGCAGTTCATCCACATCAAGAAAGGTTTCCAAAAGAATCGCATCCACTCCGCCTGCAAGCAGGGCAGAAGCCTGCTCCTCATATTGCTCTCCATATGTGCCGATCTCTTCGCTATTCCGTACTCTTCCTCCATTAATCGAACCGATGCCGCCGACCACATAGGCATCATCGCCGACCGCTTCCCTGGCGACACGTACCGCAGCTTGATTGATTCTTGCTACTTTTTCCTGCAGCCCATGGCGGGAGAGCGCATCGCGATGCGCCCCGTACGTATTCGTCTGAATGAAGCGAGCACCGGCATCATAATAAGCACGATGTACCGTGCCTATGATCTCTGGATTCGACAAATTCAGCTCCTCATAACAGACACCGATCGGCACACCAAGCTGATACAGCCATGTTGCCATGGCACCGTCTCCAATCAACAGGTGGTCGTTAAGGTATGTCTTCAAATTTTCCTTTGGCATGGCTACTCCTCCCTTCCTCTATTGGCCGACATTGAAATATCTCGCTTCCGGATGGGAGAATACCATAGCTGAGACGGAAGCTTCCGGTTCCATCATGCAGCCCTCGGTCAGCTGCACGCCGATGTCATCCGGCTTCAACAGATCAAACAACAATTCCTGATCTTCAAGATTCGGGCAGGCGGGGTAGCCAAATGATACCCGTATCCCTTGATAACGAGCCCCAAAACGTTCAAGCATCGTCATCTCTGCCGGGTCCGGGAATCCCCATGTATCACGCAAGATATGGTGGACACGCTCCGCAAACGCTTCGGCCAACTCCAGCGCCAGCGCTTGCAGTACATGGGAACGAAGATAGTCTCCTGCTTCCTTCCACTCCTCCGCCTTCTCACGTACCCCATGACCTGCGGTAACGACAAGAAAGGCAACATAATCCATTACACCGCTCTCCACCGGTTTGACAAAGTCGGCCAGACAAAGATACGGCGCTTCTTTCTGTCGCGGAAACGAAAATGTCTGACGAATCTTGCTGTGATCTTTTGGATCATAGATATAAATATCATTTCCTCTGGACTGAGCCGGGAAGAAGCGGTATATGCCATGTGCAGTCAACAGACCCGTGTCCTTCGCCTCTGCCAGCAGCTCATCCACAACTTCTTTTAGCTCTGTCGTCTTCTTATCTTGCTGTGCAAGCAATGCATCGACATTGCCGCGTATACCAAGGTGCTTGCCGAGAAGCATACGCAGGTTTACATATGGCTGCAGATGAGCCAGCGGATAATCACGCAGCACGTGCCGCTCTAGATCCGGCGGCAAAAAGACCGGAACATCTGTGCTAACCGATGAGCGCGGAAGAACACCTGTCTCTTCAGTAGCTTTGACTACTTCAACGGCAACAGCAACCTGCTTCACTTCTTTTGCTTTCTTCAACTCTTCTTCTATTTCCGCCCGTTTTTCCGGATTAACCAGCTTGTTAGCCATCTCAAGACCGTTCATCGCATCTTTGGAATACAGCACGAGCCCTTCATATTCGGGCGCAATTCGATTCTCGGTAAACTTACGGGTCAATGCAGCACCGCCAACAAGAATCGGAACTTCAATACCGGCTACTTTCAAATCCTGCGCCGTTGTGATCATCTGCTGCGCCGATTTAACGAGTAAGCCGGATAGACCAATAATGTCCGGCATTTCCTTGCGACAGGCCTCAATCAACTGCTCTGGCGGAACTTTGATGCCGAGATTAATGATCTTATAGCCGTTGTTGCCCAGAATAATTTCGACCAGGTTTTTCCCGATGTCATGCACATCACCTTTTACGGTGGCAAGCATCACCACTCCTTTAGCCGATGATTCTGTCTTCTCCATATGCGGTTCTAGGTAGGCAACGGATGCTTTCATGACTTCAGCGCTCTGCAATACTTCGGCAACGATCAATTGATTATCATTGAACAAGCGTCCTACCTCATCCATACCATTCATCAGCGGCCCATTGATAATGTCAAGCGGCGCATATATACCAAGTGCCTCTTCAAGATCTGGAAGTAACCCTTCCTTCGTTCCTTCAACAACATAACGGGCAAGCCTTTCTTCTAGTGTGAGGTTCGATACTTCTTCGTTTTTCTCTATTTTTTTCTCCCGGTAAAAGGCGGTAAATGTCGCCAACGCCTCATCCGTTGTCTCAAACAACAGCGTTTCGGAAAGCCTTCGCTCTTCATCTGAAATCGAAGCGAAGCGCTGCAGCTTCTCCGTATTTACAATCGCATAATCGAGGCCGGCTTTGGTGCAGTGATATAAGTACACAGCATTCAGCACCTCCCGTCCTGCCGGGGGCAATCCGAACGATACGTTACTCACACCTAGAATGGTCTGGCACTCCGGCAGCTTTTCTTTGATCAGGCGAATGCCCTCTACCGTCTCTTTGGCTGAACCAATATACGCCTCATCCCCTGTTCCTACGGGAAATACCAGCGGATCAAAAATCAGGTCACGTGGAGAAAGACCGTACTTCCCTACCAGCAGATCATAAGAACGTGCCGCCACCTCAAGCTTTCTCTCTTTCGTTACCGCCATCCCCTTCTCATCAATCGTGCCAACAACTACGGCCCCGCCGAACTTCCGCAAAAGCGGTGCTACCTCAGCGAAGCGTTCTTCTCCGTCCTCTAGATTAATGGAATTAATGATCGCTTTACCTTGTGAATACTTCAATGCTAACGCGATGACATTCGGATCGGTAGAGTCAATCATCAGCGGTACTTTTACTTTGCGTACAACAAACTTCAGAAAGGATTCCATATCCTCCACTTCATCCCGATCCGGGTCTGCAAGACAAATATCAATCACATGGGCGCCCTTCTTTACCTGAGCACGCGCAACCTCTGAGGCCTCTTCATACTTGCCTTCCTTAATCAAATCACGGAATTTCTTTGAGCCGATAACGTTCGTACGCTCTCCGACCATCAATGGGCGGTTATCCTCCTCAAGATAGACCGGTTCGATGCCGGATACGGCATGAGTGTGCAGACCCTGTGCAACACGCGGTTTATACGCTTGAAGCGCTTCGGCAATGGCGCGGATATGGTCCGGCGTTGTACCGCAGCAGCCGCCCGCCACATTAATCCAGCCTTGTTCGGCGAATCCGGCCAGTTTGGCCGCCAGTGCCTGCGGCGATTCATGATAGTGTCCGTCTTCATCCGGCAGACCGGCATTCGGATAACAGCTAACTGCACAGCTCGCCATGCCGGACAGTGTACGAATATGATCGCGCATGAACTCGGGTCCTGTCGCACAGTTTAATCCGACTGAAACCGGTTGAAGATGCTCTAATGAAATATAGAATGCTTCGATATTCTGACCAGCAAGCGTCGTACCCATCGGCTCAATCGTACCGGAGATCATCACCGGTACCTTGCGTCCGGCCGCTTCGAATGCATGCTGAATTCCAATCCCACCAGCCTTCACATTAAGCGTATCCTGTGCCGTCTCTAAGAGAAGAACATCGACACCGCCCTCAATCAGCGCAAGTGCCTGTTCATAGTACGTCTCGATTAATTCTTCAAACGTTACGCCGCCTGTCACCGATAATGTCTTGGTCGTCGGGCCGATTGAGCCAGCCGCATAGCGAGGCCAGTCAAGTGTTGAATACGCATCGACCGCTTCACGCGCTAACTTGGCAGCGGCTAGATTAATCTCTCTTGAACGGTCCTGCACATCATATTCCGCAAGTACGATCGAGGTAGCGCCGAAGGTATTCGTTTCGATAATATCTGCACCTGCTTCCAGGTACGTGTCATGAATGCTGCGGATAAGATCCGGGCGTGTAAGATTAAGTATCTCATTACAGCCTTCATAATGCTCTCCGCCGAAATCTTCCGGGCCAAGGTTCGCCTGCTGCAGCATTGTACCCATCGCTCCATCAATTACCAGAATTTTCTGCTTTAACTGTGTCTCTATTGGCAGTTTCTTCAGTGCTGTTTCATTCATTCTTATCATCCCTTCCGACTCCAATTTTCTATATATAATAAAAAAAGACCCCCTGAAAGAAGGAAGGTCTCTGAGTTCAATAAAAATCAGCGCACTCCTTATCTCCCAGGAAAAAATCCTGCTGGAATTGGCACCGTGTACACGTACATACCGGTTGCCGGGCTTCATCGGGCCAGTCCCTCAGCCTACTCTTGATAAGAAACGATATAAGTTTTCATTTTTCTTATTATTGATCAATGAATGAAAAGAGTCAATAGATAATTATATTGTTCGTACAATTACAATATTTGTCCGCTGCTGTAAATTTACTTCATACGGAGAAGATACAGGTGTACCATCTTTCTCTTCAACAATGCGTACGATCGGCCTGTGAACAGCTTTTGGATCAACAGAAGAGACAACACCCACCTGTCCCGTATTCAAGACTACAGTAGATGAAACCGGATACACGGCAATGTGCTTGACGAACAACCGCACCAATTCAAGATTAAATAACGAATTCCCAGCGGCAAATAAGTATTCTGTCGCTTCATTCGGCGTATAATGCTGGCGATACGAACGGTGTGATGTGAGTGCATCATACACATCTGCCATGCCAACTATCTGCGCATATTCATGAATTTGATTATTCTGCAATTTTCGCGGATATCCTGATCCATCATATCGCTCATGATGCTGAAGCGCACAATGTGCGGATAATAATGAGATGTCATACTGATAGCGCAACAGGTTGAACCCTTCTTCCGTATGCTTCTCCACCCGCATCTTCTCTTCTGGATTCAGCGCGGTCTTTTTGTTCCATAATTCTTTGGGAAGCATCGTCATTCCAATATCAAACAGCAGAGCCCCTACTCCCAAATCAACCAATTGATCACGATTATATCCCTTAGCAAGCCCGATAATTCCTGCAAGCACCGCTACATTTACAGAGTGATGAAACAAATATCCATCAAGTGAATGTAGATTTACCAGATTCACCAGCACTTCTTTTCGTCCGCTCAAATCGCCTAGAATATTACCGAATACATCGCGGAATGTCTTTCCCATATCCGGTATAGAGGTTCTTCCCTTTACTTTCGGTTGATCCATTAGTCCTGTCATTGTCTTGTAGACGGTTTCGACCGCTTTGCGCCGTGTTGTATCGTCAATCACGTCCTCTGGTATGATATCGTCCGTATGCTTATCTTCAATATATACGGTATCAATTCCCATGTCTTTTAAGCGCTCAATGTATCGCTGACTAAGCTCAAGGCCTGTACCGAGCAGGACATGACCCGTCTCTGAGAGGATCGTTTTCGCTATCTTATCTCCTGGTTTTACGGAGCTAATATGTAATTTTTTCACGTAGCAAACCCTACTTTCCTGAACTTTTCTGTCTGAAACTTTCTACCCTATCAAATTGTAGCACAGGTATTTAGGTTTATTACCAAAAACTTATAACAAAAAAAACCATCCCTATGAATAAAGGATGGTCTTCTACCATGCTATATCTTAGTCAGGACGAGCCCAAGCAGGGCCGTACATATTCCATATACCTGATAGGGTCTTAGTTTTTCTTTAAACAGGTAGTATCCCATCAGGATAACGACCAAGCAATTCAGGCTCACTACCGGAAAGACGATGCTTGCAATACCGGTCTGCAGCGCATAAAAGTAGCAGCTGAAGCCGACTACGCTCAATACGCCTACCAGACTTCCGATCTTCGCTTCTTTTAGGCGAATTGGCTCCCGGCCTAATCCTATCGCCAAATACAAGCTGCCCCCTCCATACATGGCTAAAAGCATATCCATCGAACTAATATGTAGCTGCGAGGACTGCTTCATTAGTATTCCAAGTATGCCAAAAGA
Organism: Aneurinibacillus sp. REN35; assembly: GCF_041379945.2. NCBI lineage: Bacteria > Bacillati > Bacillota > Bacilli > Caryophanales > Paenibacillaceae > Aneurinibacillus > Aneurinibacillus baijiui. The sequence goes on from NZ_JBFTXJ020000015.1 coordinate 39,703, forward strand.
AAAGAATGCGAAGGCAACACGTCCAAGCCATGGCAAGTAATTTGTATTGCTTTTGGAACCGGGCGTATATTGAATGACCATTGCCGATCCCATCATGCATAGAATACCAATCCAGTGAAGAAAAGGAATTTGTTCATGAAAAATGACGCCCGCTGCAAGTACCGGGAAGATTGCATTGGCTGCAATCAAAGGTGACGTGAGGCTAGCTGGCCCTTTTTCAAACGCTCTTGCCATCTGAATATTGCCGTTCGCGTTCAAGACCCCGATCAGACTTCCAAGCAGAATGGAGGTAAGATTCGGGTGCAGCGTGTGCGAAAGTAAACCCGCACTTAAAATGATTAAAAATGCAATGAAATAAAAGAAAAATTGAATGTTAACCTTGGAAAAACCGCGAGAGGTGCTCCACTTTATAATCGTATTGTTGACGCCAAAACACACCGCAGTAATCAAGGCTGCAAAAAGCCACATACTCCTATACCTTCTTTGCCTTCAAAATTTTGTCTTACTCTGCCGGTCCTACTATTGTTCGTCAAACTGCGAAAGCTGTACTTCATATGTATATACCTGTTCAGCACATACGCGCTGAACCGTCACTTCCGTCTTATCATCGGCCGCCTCCGCGAGCCGGATGATCACATGCTGCTTCTCCTCTGTCTGGCCGCATGCTTCAATCAGCCATGTCAGCGCCTCTTCCGTAAGCGGAAGACCTACGACTTCTCCTGTTGCCGTAGGTACATGCAAAAGCTTCTTGTTGTCAACAAATCCACGTACTGATTCTATTAGCACTTCCATCTGCAGAGGGGTAAGAGTCAATTCATATGTTTGTTCCATCCCGATCCTCCTTGTTTAAAAAGTGTACATCCAGGGTTGAGAAGCATATAGACTACATGCCAGATGACTGCCCTGTCTATTTTAACATGCTCCCCATTCTTTTTGCCGCCACAATGACATATGGCAGATTGTCCTTCATCCTCTCTAAAGTCAGACGGTTGGATGGGCCTGATACGGACAATGCCGCGACTAGCTGTCCCCTTCGGTTAAACAGCGGAACAGATACAGCTGCCGCTCCCTGTTCACGCTCTTCCGAACTTGTTGCATAGCCGCTCTGCCTGATTTCTTCCAACTGCTCTATATACGCATTTTTATCGATAGAAGAAGGCCATGTCGGATCAGATAAGATCTGCTTTTGTATATCATGCGGCGCATAGGCAACCAATACTTTGCTAGAAGCGCCTACGGATAGCGGGAGATGCGCTCCAATCGGTGCCACTCTGCGAATCGTTTCATTGCTCTCTACCGCCTGCACCCGAATCCGTTCATTTTCATTGCGCACATATAAACTGATCGTCTCTCCCACCTGGTCTCTTAACCGCGTCATCTCCGGCAGCAGAATGGTTGCCGGGTCGTCCCCCTGGGGAAGATTGGCAGAGAGCTGCCACACCCGAAATCCCAATTGGTACTTCTCCGTATCAGGATTACGCGTTAGAAATCCTTTGCTTTCGAGTGAGCCTAACAGGCGATATACCGTGCTTTTATTCAATCCGACTTTATGGGAGATCTCCGTTAGCGTCAGTTCTTTTTCATCAATATAACACAGCAGCACATCAAGCGCCCGGTCCACCGCACGTACGGTCATTTTATTATCGGAAGCGTCCATCGTATCCGTTCACCTTCCTGTTTACGGTAGTTTCATTCAACGAAACCCTGTTGCAATATTTGACATTATACCTTATTGATGTTTGTCTCGTAAACTATCATCTAATTTTGAAAAAAAGTTTAAAAATGTATGTACGTTCTGCTGAAAAACCAGTATAATATTATCGGAAAGAGAAACACAGTTTCACCTGACGAAACCGTCACGAAATATGAAGGAGGTCATTACTTTGGCAAAGAAAGATAATTTTGCTGTTCGTTCGTCTTTGCAAGTAGGCGACAAGAAATTCGCTTACTATTCTCTTAAAGCATTAGAAGACAAAGGACTTGGTCCAATCTCCAAACTTCCTTTTTCTATTAAAGTTCTTCTTGAAGCGGCCGTACGCCAATTCGATGGTGTAGCCATTACGGAAGATCATGTGAAAAAAATTGCTACATGGACAGAAGAGCGCGATCCAAATCAAGAAATTCCGTTCACGCCGGCTCGTATCGTACTGCAAGACTTCACAGGTGTACCTGCTGTTGTTGACCTTGCAGCTATGCGTCTGGCAATGAAAGACATGGGCGGAAACCCTGAACGTATCAATCCGCTTGTTCCGGTTGACCTTGTTATTGACCACTCTGTTATGGTTGATGACTTCGGTAACCCAGAAGCACTTGAAAATAATATGAAGCTCGAATTCGAACGCAACGCAGAGCGCTACCGCTTCCTGCGCTGGGCACAGTCGGCCTTCAACAACTTCCGCGCTGTTCCTCCGGCAACTGGTATCGTTCACCAGGTAAACCTTGAGTACTTAGCATCTGTTGCAGCGACTAAAGAAGTTGACGGGGAAATAGAAGTATTCCCAGATTCTCTCGTAGGTACGGATTCTCATACAACAATGATCAATGGTCTTGGCGTTGTTGGTTGGGGCGTTGGCGGTATCGAAGCAGAAGCGGGCATGCTTGGCCAACCGCTGTACTTCGTTACACCTGAAGTTGTCGGATTTAAGCTGACTGGTACACTTCCAGAAGGCGCGACAGCAACTGACCTTGCGCTTACTATTGTAAACATTCTGCGTAAAAAAGGCGTTGTCGGCAAATTCGTTGAGTTCTTCGGCCCTGGCCTGAGCAACATCAGCTTAGCAGACCGTGCAACGGTTGCGAATATGGCGCCTGAGTATGGTGCAACAATGGGCTTCTTCCCAGTTGACGATGAAACTCTTACCTTCCTTCGTTCCACAGGACGCAGCGAAGAGCAAGTGGCACTGGTTGAAGCGTACTATAAAGAACAAGGGATCTTCCGTACGGATGCTACACCGGACCCTGAATTCTCCGAAACACTAGAGCTTGACCTGGGTTCTGTTGTTCCGACACTGGCAGGTCCAAAACGTCCGCAGGACCGCATCGAGTTAACTGCAATGAAAGAAGCTTTCAACGATGCACTGCGTACGCCAGTTGACAAAGGCGGATTCGGACTTGATGATGACCAAATCGCTAAGAAAGTATCCGTTACACATAAAAACGGCACTGCATCCGAATTCGGCACAGGTGCTGTTGTTATCGCAGCGATCACGAGCTGTACAAACACATCTAACCCAAGCGTAATGCTCGGTGCGGGTCTTGTAGCGAAAAAAGCCGTAGAAAAAGGCCTTGTAAAACCTGGCTACGTAAAATCCAGCTTAACTCCGGGTTCTCGTGTTGTTACACAATACTTGGAAAAAGCAGACCTATTAAAGCCGCTTGAGAAGCTTGGCTTCTACATCGCTGGTTATGGTTGTGCAACTTGTATCGGTAACAGCGGTCCGCTTCCAGATGAAGTAAGCAACGCAATTGCTGATAATGATCTGACTGTAGCATCCGTACTGTCCGGTAACCGTAACTTCGAAGGCCGCGTACATGCGCAGGTAAAAGCAAACTACCTTGCTTCTCCTCCGCTTGTTGTTGCGTATGCACTGGCAGGTACAGTAGATATTGACCTGACAACAGAGCCAATCGGAACAGATAAAGATGGCCAACCTGTATTCTTAAAAGATATCTGGCCAACAAACGAAGAAATTCGCGAAGCGATCAGTGCTGCTGTACGTCCAGAAATGTTCGAAGAAGAATACGGCAACGTATTTACAGCAAATCCTCGCTGGAACGAAATTGAATTCCCAGAAGGACAACTGTATCAATGGGATGAGTCTTCTACGTACATTGCACATCCACCGTTCTTCTCCGGCCTTGGCGCTGAAGGCGGCCAAATCGAAGAAATCATGGGTGCAAAAGCCTTGGCAGTATTGGGCGACTCTGTAACAACAGACCATATCTCGCCTGCTGGTAATATTGCTCCAACAAGCCCTGCTGGTATCTATCTGTCTGAGCATGGCGTAGAACGCAAAGACTTCAACTCTTATGGTTCTCGCCGTGGTAACCATGAAGTTATGATGCGCGGAACGTTCGCAAATATCCGCATTCGTAACAAAATGGCTCCAGGAACAGAAGGTGGCGTAACAACCTACCTGCCAACTGGTGAAGTTATGCCGATTTATGATGCATCTATGAAATATCAAGAAGCCGGCACACCGCTTGTTGTCATTGCTGGTAAAGAATACGGTACCGGAAGCTCCCGTGACTGGGCAGCAAAAGGAACCTTCCTGCTCGGCGTGAAAGCTGTTATTGCTGAAAGCTTCGAGCGCATTCACCGTAGCAACTTAGTAGGTATGGGCGTACTTCCGCTGCAATTTGAAGATGGTACAGGCGCTGATACGCTAGGTATCACTGGTAATGAAACATTCGACATTCCTGAGCTGAATGACGATATCAAACCAGGACAAAAAATTAAAGTAACAGCAACTCGTCAAGATGGTACTACATTCGAATTCGATGTATGCGTACGTCTGGACAGCGCTGTCGACATTAAATACTTCCGCAACGGTGGTATTCTGCAAACAGTTCTGCGTCAAATGGCGGCAGAAGCAAAAGCAAACGTATAATAATAAAAGAAGGTTCCCTGAGCGGGAACCTTCTTTTATTCATCGCCAAACATATGGTCAATATCCTTAAATAGCTTTCGAATCGAATCATCGTCAAATTTTTTATCCTGTTTGAATGCATCCAGCATCTCAGAGAGCTCCTGTCCCTTCCCATCCTCATCGAGATCCTCGGACAAGCCCGATGGATCGAACCACACATACGGATCTTGATCGCTTCCGCGCAGATACGTTACTTTCCACTGTTCAGGATATGTGTAATCCTGTTCATCAAAAATAACAGCAAGCACCTCGTCCGTATCAACCGGCAGCAAATGATCAAACTTCTCCTCCACTCCACCTTCCATCAGGTTTATATGGCGTTGAAAATAGCGGACATAATGCTCACCGGTTGTTTTGTCCTTTACAAGCGTATACTGTTCATATTCACTCTCGCGTAACTCTCTTACCTCTTCTAACCGGCTCAATATTTCTTCATGATGAATCAGTTGTTTATCTTTTAGTGATGTATTCATTACCTCTCCGTCCTTTCATTTACCTTATAAAATAAGATACCATAAGACATAGAAGACATGTAATGCCGAATGCACTTTAATTTGAGGAGGGTTATTATGAAAGCTGTACGTGTAGAAAAAGACTCACATCGTCTCTATATCGGTGAAGCAGACGAGCCGCTGATGAAAGAAAATGAATTGCTCATTAGCGTAAAAGCGACCGCACTAAACCGTGCCGATCTTCTTCAAAAGCGCGGCTTATATCCACCGCCTAAAGGCGCGACTGAAATTATGGGGCTCGAAATGGCAGGAATCGTCGAGAAGGTCGGATGCAATGTCACCGGATACAAACCTGGTGACCGCGTATGCGCTCTGTTGCCTGGGGGTGGATATGCAGAAAAGGTAACCATTCCTGCCGACATGGCCATGCCAATTCCAGAGCACTTTTCTTTTACAGAAGCGGCAGCAATTCCTGAAGTATTTCTGACTGCGTACTTGAACTTATTCTGGCTCGGGGGTTTCAAGCAAGGGCATACCGTACTTGTCCACGCAGGAGCCAGCGGTGTAGGTACAGCCGCGATTCAATTGATTCGTGAAGCAGGCGGCAGATCCATTATTACGGCAGGAAGCGAAGCAAAGCGCCAAGCCTGTCTCGAGCTTGGTGCCGATATAGCGATTGATTATAAAGCGGGGCCGTTCGAGCCAGAAGTTAAGAAAGCAACAGAGAACCGCGGTGTAAATATTATTCTCGATTTTATCGGAGCCTCATACTGGAAGCAGAATATCTCCTGTCTGGCTATGGACGGCAGACTCATTCTTATCGGCACAATGGGAGGCAGCAAAGCAGAAGATATCAATTTAGGTCTTATTCTAAGCCGCCGTCTGCAAGTTATTGGCACAGCACTTCGCTCTCGTTCTGTTGAGGATAAAATTAAGCTTACAAAAGAATTTGTCGATTTTGCCATGCCACGATTTGCTGACGGAAGGCTACGACCTGTTATTGATTCCGTATGGGAGCTTGAACAAGTACAAGAAGCACATACGTATATGGAAAACAACCAAAATACAGGAAAAATCATTCTACAGATTGAGGATTAGCCCCCTCCTCCCTTCCCACTCCAGGAAGGGAGAATCCATACCTCATATGCATAAAGACCCATATTCTTATACAGTAAGTAATAACCGATGTCATATCCTCCCCTCTTTTTCTTCCAAAACACAAATTTGCGTTTATAATAGTATAAGATAAAAGTCCTGTTAGCGCAGGAAATATGATAAATGATGGTGATGCTTTTGAAGGCTGTTAATCGCCGTAAAGAAGAACGCAAAATTCTTGTGATACCTCTGTGCTCTGAGGTCTCAATCGGAGTCATCAATAACCAGCCCATCTCAAGCGGCAGGATGGAAGTATGTGTTAAAGATGTCTCCATTCATGGACTGCGCTTCGTCTCCTCTCTGCGCTTCCCCATTACAGATAATCTACTGCTCAAGTTTCAAACGCGGATGATGGATCAGCTCATTACATTGACAGGTAAAATAGTCTGGCGTACCTCTAACCCGCTTAAGCCCGGCGTATACGAATACGGTGTTGAACTACTTCACGATGATTTTTCGCAGACACTGTTCACAAAGCTATACAATGATATGAGTGTCTGGCTCAAAAAAATTTCATTCGTTCCTGGCTGCCGCTTCTGTACGAATGAGAACTGTCCTCTATATGCAGCAGATGAACGTAAAATACCATAATAAAGCGCTTCGTTCCATGCAGAACGAAGCGCTTATGTTGCCTAGTTTTTTTATTTGCGTTTGTCACGCGGTACTTTACGCGCGACACCTGTCTCAACTGCGGCCTCTACGACAGCATCCCGCACTCTTTTTACAATCTTATCATTGAATACACTCGGAATGATATACTGCTCATTGAGCTCTTCGTCACTGATAATAGAAGCAATCGCATGCGCTGCTGCAACCTTCATTTCTTCATTAATATCTGTAGCGCGGCAATCAAATGCACCACGGAAAATACCAGGGAAGCACAGCACGTTATTAATCTGATTCGGATAGTCAGAACGTCCAGTTGCAAGCACCCGTACAATACCAGCCGCATCTTCTGGATCAATCTCCGGCTGCGGATTTGCCATTGCGAATACAATCGGGTCCTTCGCCATCGTCTGCACCATTTCTTTTGTCAGGATATTCCCCCGCGATACTCCCACGAATATATCAGCGCCTACGAGCGCATCAGCCAACTGTCCCTGCACATCATCCGGATTTGTTATGTTAGAGATCTCTTCCCATACCGGGTTCTCATATGTAACAGAACGAGACAGAATACCATCGCGGTCCACGCCGATAACTTCCCTCGCTCCTGCGCTCAACAGAATTTTTGTGCATGCTACGCCTGCCGCCCCCATACCGGTTACGACAATTTTGCAGTCCTTGATATCCTTGCCGACAATCTTTAATGAATTCAGCATCCCAGCAAGAATAACAACGGCTGTACCGTGCTGATCATCATGAAAGACAGGAATATCTAGACGCTCACGCAATGCCCTTTCAATTTCAAAGCAACGCGGTGCAGAGATATCCTCCAAGTTGATTCCACCGAACGCAGGCGCCATGCGCACAATTGTTTCAATGATTTCATCCGTATCTTTCGTATCGAGGCAGATCGGGAAACCATCGACATTTGCAAACTGTTTGAAAAGCATCGCTTTCCCTTCCATAACAGGCATTGCCGCATACGGTCCGATATCACCCAAACCAAGCACCGCCGTTCCGTCACTGACGATAGCAACCGTATTGCGTTTAATGGTTAGCTTATATGCTTTGTATGGATCATTTGCAATCGCTTCACATACATTTGCTACGCCTGGTGTATAAACACGCGATAAATCTTCGCGGTTTTGAATGGGACGCTTCGCACGCATTTCAATTTTACCGCCAATATGGCTTAGAAAAGTCCGGTCAGATACTGTAATGATTTCCACATTCGGAATCGCTTCAATATTTTTAATAACTTCCTCGACTTTTTCTTTGCTTTTCGTGTTAATTGTATAGTCACGAACCGCAACTTCATTGGACGATTCTACTACGTCCATCGCTACGATATCCCCGTTTGCATTGCTTACCGCAGTTGCAATATCTACAAAATTCACTTGTCGTACATCTAATTCAAGACGTAGAATAATACTCGTTCCCAAAGATGTAAATGGCTTCATGTTTTCCTCCTTTTTCCCGACACACGCAAAAGTTACAAATTAATGAACACAGTACAATTGTTTATTTTAACCGTAATATCAGGAAAAAGGAAACCCCCGACAGCACGTTTGCAAAATTTACATGCGCACGCTATCTGATGTCTCCATCATCATTAATCGGGTTCATACCGTTTACAATCGGTTCATTCGTTAAGGAGTACAGACTGTTTACTAACGAATTCAGGCGGACAAGATGCTGCTGTATCTGAATCGGTGATTGTGCTTTCTCCTTCATGCTAGTGGCACATTCGATCATTTGATCAGCAAGCCGGTGCGCCAAATTTACATCAAATGGCTGATACATACTTCTCACCTCGCATCCCTTTTCCTTAGTATTAGAGAAAACGATAAAAGCATACAGTAGATAAAGCAGGAAAAACTAACAAAACAGCCGTTTAATAACCTAAAACAAGATGGTATAATGAAATGCAGTAAGAATGACTTCCCTGCATTTTTATGTATGAACACGGGTAGGAAAGGAGACAAGCATTATGAATGAAATGAACGCACAACAAATTATCGAATTTATCCAAAAAAGCGAAAAGAAAACTCCGGTTAAAGTACATATTAAAGGTGATATCGAGGGCATCGATTTTGGTGCTAATACACAATCCTTCATTACCGGCACTGTCGGCGTCCTGTTCGGCGATTGGAAAGAAATCCAGCCAATCCTTGAAGCTAATCAGGCCAAGATCGAAGACTATGTGGTAGAGAACGACCGACGTAACTCTGCGATTCCTCTGCTGGACATGAAGAATATCCAAGCACGTATCGAGCCAGGTGCTATTATCCGCGATCAGGTTGAGATCGGCAATAACGCGGTAATCATGATGGGTGCAGCGATTAATATCGGTGCAGTTATCGGCGAAGGTACAATGATTGATATGAACGTAGTCGTAGGTGGACGGGGCACGATCGGCAAGAATTGTCACATTGGGGCAGGTGCAGTCATCGCAGGCGTAATCGAGCCGCCTTCCGCACAACCGGTTGTAATTGAAGACGATGTGGTTGTTGGCGCTAACGCAGTCATTCTCGAAGGCGTGCGCGTAGGACAAGGGTCCGTTGTCGCAGCAGGTGCTGTCGTGATTGAAGATGTGCCAGCCAATAGCGTAGTGGCGGGTACACCTGCACGTGTCATCAAAACCATTGATGAGAAAACAAAATCGAAAACAGAAATCAAACAAGAACTTCGTCAGCTATAATAATAGAAGACAGGAAAAACCGGCGCTCGGCCAGGACAAGCATGGACCGTCTTTGGCGCCGGTTTTTCTTATATGAAGAGGTGAGTACATATGAGCATACAAACACAGCCATTTGTTGCAATCCGACGGGAACTGCACAAAATCCCAGAACCCGGATTCGCTGAATTCAAAACCCAACGCTTTCTGCTGGATTACTTGGCGTCATTGCCGCAGGAGAGAATTGAGAGCAGGACATGGCGCACCGGCATTCTCGTAAAGGTGAAAGGCACTCATCCAACGAAACGCTGGGGATACCGAACAGATATGGATGGGCTTCCAATTACAGAAGAAACTTCCTACGAATTCCGCTCTACACACCCCGGCTTCATGCATGCGTGCGGCCACGATATGCATATGGCGATTGCGCTCGGTGTCTTGACGCATTTTGTGGAGCACCAAATTACAGATGATCTTATTTTTATTTTCCAACCGGCAGAAGAAGGCCCTGGTGGTGCTCAGCCGATGCTGGCCAGCGAGGAATTCAAAGACTGGCAGCCTGACGCGATGTTCGCCCTCCATATCGCTCCCGAATATCCGGTCGGCACCATTGCCTTAAAGCCCGGCATTCTCTTCGCCAATACGTCGGAGCTATTTATCGATTTGAAGGGAAAAGGCGGCCATGCCGCATTCCCACATACGGCCAACGATATGGTTATCGCGGCAGCCCATCTGGCGACACAGCTACAGAGTATCGTCTCCCGCAATATTGATCCGCTCGACTCCGCTGTCATTACCATCGGTAAAATTGAAGGCGGCACCAAGCAGAATATTATCGCAGAGAACGCACGGCTTGAAGGTACGATCCGCACGCTGTCAATGGAATCAATGGAAAAAATAAAATCGCGCATCGAAGCGCTCGTTCGCGGAACCGAAGCTGGTTTTGAATGCACAGCGGCAATTGATTATGGCTCGAATTATTGTCAAGTATATAACGAGGAGACCCTTACCCGCGAATTTATGGATTGGGTACGGGAAAGCGAAGTTGCTCAACTGATTGAATGCAAGACAGCCATGACCGGTGAGGACTTTGGCTATTTTCTAGAAAAGATTCCCGGCTTCCTCTTCTGGCTTGGAGTCAGCACACCATACGGCCTGCATCATGCAAAGATTGAGCCGAGTGAGGAGGCCATCGAAGTGGCCATTCGCTTGCTGACACAATATTTTACATGGAAGGCCTCGTAAAAGAAAACATCCTTATCAATATAGGGCAAGCATAGGCGTCTAACTTTGACCGCCTGGGTTTGTCCTATTCCTGCTATCTGCCCCCTTGATAAAAAAGCGAGAATGTACACGTCTTCTTCATTCTTTTTTCAGCCTAGATGGTTAAAGTAGAAATAATACATAATGCTAAACGTAGGGGGGAGTTAGCAATGCGAATTCTATTAGCAGAAGATGATAAAAAATTAGGGAAATTAATAGCTCATATGCTTACGAAAGAAAAATATAGCGTTGATTGGGCTACTGATGGAGAAGAAGCCTATATTCAGGCACAGGACGAATCCTATGAACTGCTCATCTTGGATTGGATGATGCCGGGAAAGGATGGGGTCGCGATTTGCCGCAGCCTTAGGGCAAGCGGTTATCAAGGTGCCATCCTTCTCTTAACTGCACGCGATGCGATTGATGACCGGGTATGTGGACTTGATGCCGGTGCTGATGATTATCTCGTAAAACCTTTTGATTTCGCCGAGCTTTTTGCTCGCATTCGTTCCCTTCTTCGACGCAGGCAGCTTCCTATCGCCGAAGATATAATTCAGATAGGCGAGCTATCATTAGACTGTCGGCAGCGGATCATACAGCGCGGCATGGAGACGATTCAGCTAACGCCCCGTGAATTTCAATTGTTAGAACTATTAGCACGCAATCACGGATATACGGTCCCGCGTGATACGATTCTTGACCGGGTGTGGGGATATGATGCAGAAGTAACAAGCAACACACTCGATGCTTTCGTGCGTCTTCTACGTAAAAAGATTGATTGTCCGAACTGCCCCACGCTTATTCGCAATGTGCGCGGTATCGGCTACAAGCTGGAGGTATAGCCTTGTTTACACGTACGCGTACCCGCCTGACCGTATCATTCACCGGTTTGTTACTTGTATTTTTGACAGCCTTTACCATCGTAAGCTACTTCTCGTTCTCCTTCCTGCTGTATCGTGATGCCAAGCACCAAATCGTACAGCTTGCAGAGAAAGAGGCAGCAGAGCACCGGCACGATCTTCTGCGCCCTAATAGAAAGAGCGAGTCCATCGACTATCATCCAGAGAATCGCTCTTTCTATTATGTAATAAACAGCAAAGGCGCTTTGATCGATGGAGATGAAAGCAACCCAGCCATAAGAGAGGAGATGCTTCGCCGCTTATCCGGTTGGTATCCCGTCTTAGAAAACATGCGAATGGAAGAATTTCATACAGAAGGCCGGCACAAGACACATATGATCATCACCGGCAAAAGCCTGTATAGAGACGAGCAACTCATCGGTGTCGTCTATGCGGGGGAAGATGTAACACAACTGCGAAATGCGCTGCAGCAAATGATGATTACACTAGGTATAGCTGCCGTTTTATTTGCTATTATTTCTGCTGTTTTAGGGTATTACATGGCTGGACGGGCCATGCGGCCAATCATCCGTTCATTCGCCCGACAGCGGGAATTCGTGGCTGATGCTTCCCACGAACTCCGTACACCGCTTACCATTCTCCACTCTTCACTTGAAGTGCTAGACAGCGAAGAACGAGAACACATCTCATCCTTCTCGAAGCAGGTTATGGATGATATGAAAGAAGAAGTCAAGCGAATGCGTTCTTTGGTCAGTGATTTATTGACACTGGCCCGAGCAGATTCCGGCTCGCTATCCCTGATCCGTGAAACGTTTGACCTGCGGCTGCCGGTTGAGCAGCTTGTCCGTTCCTTTCAACCGCTTTTTGCAAAAAAGCAACAAACTTTCGAATGGAGAGCACCGGAGACCTTCACAGTACATGCTGATAAAGAACGCATCATGCAACTTCTCTGCATTTTACTGGACAATGCAAGTAAATATACGCCGGTAGGGGGACAGATTTCTCTTGAATTATACGAAGCAGGTAGCGGAAAAGAACGCATGGCTTGCATTCGCATACGGGATACAGGCATCGGCATTCCACCTGAGGAACAAAAGCGGATTTTTGACCGCTTCTACCGTATAGACAAAGCACGTTCAAGAGAAGACGGAAGCACTGGACTGGGCTTATCCATTGCCGACTGGATTGTTCGTATGCACGAGGGCGTGATTCATATCCAAAGCGAAGTTGGAGTAGGCAGTACATTCACCGTGCAATTCCCCTTGTTATCCGCATCACAAGCAAACAAAAAATGATACATGCCGTACTAAGATAGATACCCAGTACCCATGGAATAGCTGTATCCGTTCCCATTGCTATACTGTGTACAAGAGAAAGCACATAGGCTAGGAATGCAGTATAGTGGACCACACGCCATGCTTTCTGGCCTATTTTACTGCGGATATCTGAGGAAAGAACCAATATGAAAAATAAATAAAATGAAAGAATCCCTATCGCTTCTTTTATCGTCTCATGATCTGATATAAATGGTATCGCAATCTCTACGACCGTGTATCCGACATACTGATCATACAGCAGCAGCCATCCGTGTACACCTGCAAAAAGCAAACCGAACCAGCTTGCTGTATTGTGGAGCGTAACCAGGTCCGCTCTTATGGCGGATGGAGCCATACGGAGACTTTGCAGCATCCCGCTTATAACGGCAATTGAAACCAATCCATACGCCACAAGTCCGGATGCCCGAATCATATGCCATGTTGATAACATTGGAGAAAGAAATTCAAAAACACTCCACATGCTTACTCACCTCATATTCTGTACAATACGTATCAAGATTCGCACTGCGTTCTACGGTTCCATCCTTTTTGACGAGAATATATGCCGCCTCCGGCTTTTCCTTCCGAAGCCATGTTATACCTCTTTGCATACCGAGAATAATCAGGCATTTCGCATACACTTCTGCCGCTGTCAAGTCCGGCAGAAGTACGCTGGCCTGCACGATGTCGGATGCGGATGACTGATGTATCCGCGGATCGATGATATGATGGACGACTTCACCGGTTGCTTTCCGCCAGCGCCTCTTCTGTGTGCTGCTGGTCGCCAGAGCCGTCCGTCCACTCCGCATTTCAAGTCGGGCGATCGCTCTATCCCCTGTATGTGGGGCAAGAAGGTGCACGGTCCATGGCTCCCTGCTCTCCTCGCTTCTCCATGCCAGTAAATCTCCGCCTGCATTCAGTACCCCTTCTGCTTGCCCTTCTTTTTGAAGCCACTCGCCCATTGTCTGCACACTCCATCCTTTAGCAATACCGCCTAGATCAATCCATGCATCTCCGTCAATTTGAATGGGCGGATAAGATCTGCTGTTTCTGCGCGTATAAATTTGTTTCGTATGACAATACGTTTTCTCTTCATTTAGATTCAGGTCTACAATCGTAGCCGACGTAACCTGTGGAATATTCTCAAAGCTTTTTGTATATCCCAACGCGTGTATACACCTGCCAAGATACGGAGAAAAGACACCATCTGTCCGGCGAAAGTATGTCTCTGCTTCCTGCAGCAGTTGATAAATAAGAAGAGACACAAAATATAGCGGAGCTTGCGACTGATTAATCTGCATAAGCTCGCTATCCGGCCGAAATCTGCTTGCCTTCTGTTCCACATACGTAAACCACGCTTCTACTCTGCGCTGAGCAGACGATGAGAGCCCTGCTGTAGAACACTCTGTATTCATCGCTCGAAAAGTATGTGCTCGATTAGGAAGCATGAGAAGTTACCGTCCTTGCTTCATTGCCTCTTCTCTCTACCTGATCAGCCGCAGGTAGTTTTTCCCGAGAATGCCGCTTCTTTTCGTTTTTATGCTCCTCTCTCTCATGCTCATCGTCGTCCTCGTCATCATCATGGTCATATTCTTTGTACTCCTTCCACTCATCAAGAAATTCATCTATCACACGGGTATCCTGCACTGTTTCTGTCCCTTGTACTGTATTCTTCTGCGATCCCGAATCAATTACAGGCAGCGCCTGTTTGCCCTCATCCATCGCCTTGGTTGCTCCTACCAGCCCTATAAAAGTTGCTACACTCGATATACCGACTGTCCATTTAAACCATACATTTCTTTTCATTTTTTCCTCCTATCCTACCGCCCAGCTTTTCGCTTTCAGGCAAATATGTGTATGACCCTACTATATCCGGGCTATCTGAAAATACCGTGAAAAAATGAATTTTATTTTTAGTACTAGGTGCTAATACTTTGTGTTATAATAGGGCTGATTGTACAGTATCCGAAAAGCAGGTGACATTCTATATGCAATATACCGAGTTCAAAGAGATTGTGTTAGGACGCCGCAGCGTGAGAAAATTCACCAATGAAGCGGTGAGTGTAGAAGATGTAAAAGAAATCATCGACTGCGCACGTTATGCGCCAAGCGATACCAATTCGCAAACATGGGAATTCATCGCAATTTTAAATACAGGAAAAATTAAAGAAATCTCCGACATGACGTGGGAAGAGCTGCATAAAATCGCAGATGAAGCCAAAGATCGTGGTCTTGAAAAAGAAGCACGGCTGCTGGCACGCTCCTTCGGCCCGTATGCTACCGCCTTTACTGGAGCGCCGGCTCTTATCGTCTGCCTTGCCACACCTTACAATTCCAAATTCCGCGAGCGGATTTTCGACCCGATTACAATTAGTGAGCCTTCCTTCTGGAGCGAAGAAGGTATCAAGAGCAGTTGTCTTGCCATTCAGAATCTCATGCTGGCTGCACACGCCAAAGGGTTAGCAACCTGTGCGATGACAGGTCCCGTACTGCTTGCCCAGCACCGCATCCGTGAATATCTCGATATTCCTTCTGAAAAGCAGATCAATATGGTGATCGCGCTTGGTCATCCCGCCGAGACACCGGCACGTCTTCAACGTAAGCCAGTAGAAGATATCCTGCAAATTATCGAATAACGCAAAAAGCAGCAGAGAGTAACGGACTCCCTGCTGCTTTTTTTATTTGCTAAATCAGGTATACTTTATATATCAGAGTGGGAGGTGCTTACGATGCAAGAACATATACACGAAAACCCCATCTTGCTGTTTGACGGTGTATGCAATCTCTGCAACCATGCTGTATTATTCATTATCAAGCATGACCCGAAGGAGACGATTCGCTTTGCCTCCCTGCAATCGGACATTGGACAAGCGCTCGTAAAGCAGCATGGGCTTCTCTCTCATGGACTGAAAAGCATTGTGCTGATCGAAGCGAACAAAGCGTACACAAAATCAAGCGCCGCTCTAAAAGTGGCACGCAGGCTGCAGCGTCCCTGGCCCCTGCTCTACGTTTTCATAGCGGTGCCGCGTCCGGTGCGTGACATTGTCTATAACTGGATCGCCCGCAACCGTTACCGCTGGTTTGGCAAAAAGGAACAGTGCATGATACCAACACCCGAGCTCCGCAAACGATTTCTTGACTGACACTTTATGCGGTGTGTTGTACCTCATTTCTTGCTTCGAAGTAAGGTGCAAGCAGGTTGGCCGCTTCTCCCCCGCTAATCACAACCGCTTCAATGCCCGGTCCGTACCCAACCCCGGCTCCAACCAGATACAATCCCTTTACCGGGGATTTCACATACGGAAATATACTTTCGCCTTCTACTATTTGCCGTTTCACATTATAAACCGAGCCCTCATGGGTACGCATATACTTCGCTACGGTTTTAGGTGTGGCGACTTCCGAGAATAGAATAGAAGCCGCGGCTGCTTCATCAATCTGTGCCAGAATTTCACTACATATCTGATCGATCTCTTTCTTTACCGCCTGGTATTGTTCTTCTGACATGGATGCATATAAGCTGGCCTGTGCTTTTGTAATCAGATTGATCGTTACCGTACTCTTCTGCTGAGGCGCAAGAGAAGCATCGCGTGAAGATGGTGAGTGAATGCCCGCTCCAGTAAAGGTGATATCTATCTCCGAGAGGCGCATCGGCTTAGGCAACGTATAATGGATCAGCCGATCCGTGCAAAATGGCCGATCTATGGCTGCATTCCATACGAATAAGGACATAGACGCCTCAAGCCTTTTCACTTTTTCTCTGTATGCTTGAGGCAAGTTGGGAAGGCCGACTAACTGTTCATACGTTATACGCGGGTCAGCATTGGAGATGACGACCGAAGCATAATAACTTGCCTTATCGGTCTGAACCCCCTTCACTTCTCCCTCTTCTATTATAATGGATTTCACATCTGTAGATATTTTGATATCACTGCCATATTGCCGCAGCTTATCGGCAAGCCTCTTCGCCAGCTCACCGGAACCACCTGATGGACGATATCCTCCGACAATAAAATAGCCCATGAGTGCAATCATACTGCTTGTCGGGGTACGCCTTCCCTTATCCCCAACATATCCGGTAAGAATCGACAATTGCTTACATACGACCGGATGACTCACAAACGCATCCAACAGTTCATGCCATTCAGTATCCTTCCAACGTAAGTAATGCGGATTCTGCTCAGCATATGCGTTCATCTCTTCCATTGTCTGCGGAATGTACGGAGCAACCCGATCAGGTGCAAATACAGTATACATCTCTTCATAACAAGCCTTAAGCTCAGCAAATAATGCATGAATGGACTCTTTTTCTTCTGGAAATTGTTCCATCATCTGATCGCGCCATTCCATAAAGTCATGCGGAATTGTATATGTTTCTTCCCCATTCCGAAATTCATACGTATTTCTAAGCCATACCAGTTCATCTTCTAGCCCATGGCGCCCAAGCAGGTGACGAAGCGGTCCTTCTGCTCCCAAGCCGCTAATTGATTCCACGCCAGCTTCGAATTTATACCCGCCGCGCCGAGTATAGGTCGTGCAAGCACCTCCAATTAGATAATGCTGCTCAAGTACAAGCACCTTAACCCCACGCTGCGCCAGCTCAATGGCTGCCGTTAATCCTCCAATGCCGGAGCCGACTACAATCACATCATACTCATTGGGTGCAGCAGGAGGTGTGGAAGCAATGACAGGGGACCACGCTACTTCCGGCTCCTCTCTGTGCTGCATCCTCTCCGCATATTTCCGCTGCATATGTACAGGCAGAAGAATATTCGCCACAACCCCAAACACGTTCCAGATATTTGCCGCTATAATACCTGTAACAAGCGGCAGGATGCCCACTGCTGTGAGTGTGGCAAACAACGCCGCCATTAAAAACAATCCTGTCCATATTCCGGTAAGCAGCTGGTTAATCGAGAGAAACAACGGATGATTCCATACTGCTTGGGGTGTGGTTTCTTTGGCATACTGCATCGTAAATGGGTTAGAAGAGAACAACGAGAGGCCTGTGGAGATGGTAAGAATGGTATAAATGGTTACCTGTCCGTATTCCAATACCGGAATTGCAGGAAAAAACAAGACCGTAACCCCTGCCGCTAAAAAGTATACTACGTTAATCACACTGAGCGTCTTAACCTGCTTTCTTGGCATTTGACGCACCAAAAGCCCGATTGCGATCACCAATGCGATCACACAACCAAGCCAGCGCGGCTGTACAGTTAACGCTATGATAAGTGGAATGAAATCAAGCAGAATCAATCCTAATGTTTTCATATTTCTCCCTTCGCTATCTGGAATATTTTTCTTATAGATTATCATACCATCGGTCCGATTATACGATAAAAATACTATATTTTACGGAAAGGAAGTGCTTATGAATTCATCGTTTGCTTCTAATCCAAACTTTCAACTGTTGCTGTCTGTTACCAAGCAAACCATTCAGGAATTGGGGTATAATAAGACTACCCTTCAGGAAATTATTGCTCGCTCCAGACCATTACAGAGGGAATCATCCCCCAAATTACGAATGATAAAGATGTGTCTAATATGATCTTTGTCTAGCTGCTGAGCCGAAGAGATGACCCAGTCATTCAAAACATTTTACGTCGTATGAATCAACGCACCCTTTCCGCCGCCGCAGAGTAAGGAAGCATGTATATATAAGAAGCCCCCGGCATATTTCTATCGCCAGGGGCTTTCCTTATCCATTCATAGATCGACTCCATCTTCTACCGCTCTAATCTTTCTTGCTTCAAGCCATTTGATCTGCAGACCGTCCATCTCTTTTACTGTAAACCGCCATTGTGCACGATCCACATACATTCCTTCCCGAATGATACGAATTCGTGCGGCAACCCAACCACCAATCGTATCAAACCCATCCTCTTGATCAATTCCTGTAAGTTCTGCTACTTCCGAAAGCAGGACCTTATTGTCCAACAGGTAATGCCCCGGTCCGATTCTCTCGACAGGTGAACGCTCATGTGTATCAAATTCATCGCGGATCTCTCCAACGATTTCTTCCAATATATCTTCCATTGTGGCCATCCCGGCTGTACCGCCGTACTCATCAATTAGAACGGCAATCGACGTGTGCTTCTCCCGCATCTTCTCAAGCAGCTTCTCAAGCGGAGCCGCTTCATTGACAAATAGCACCGGACGCATTACATCCATGAGCGTAATGCTCTTATCTTCAAAATACGTAATAAACAGTTCCTTGGCATGCACTACACCAAGAATACGATCCTTATCTTCACCTGCAACCGGATAACGGGTAAAGCCTTCTGTACATATGGTCCGCAGACTTGTCTCTAGACTCTCTCCGGCATACAGACAGACCATCTCGGTACGCGGTACCATAATTTCGCGCGCGACCCGGTCCCCGAATTTAAAGATATTGTTCACGTAAGCATATTCCGTAGAATTCATTTGGCCGCTATCCAAACGTTCTGCCAATAGGAGGTGAAGTTCTTCTTCCGAACGAACGCGCCGATCTTTGGCCTTACGCACAGCCAAGCGTAAGACCAACACGATATTGACGGCAAGAAGCAATGCAATCAACAGCATACTTATGACACCGTCCATCTGCTCCCCGAGGGGCCACCTCCGTCATACGAATATTATTATGCTCTACTCATCTCCGCCAAAAAAGTCACCGAAGTCACCAAAACCGCCGCCTTCGTCCTCTCCTCCGTCAAACGCACCTTCCATTTCCTCGTCACCTAGCATATCATCCATTAATTCTGAAAGAACAATCCCGCCAAGCAAGCCTGCTGCCATACCGCCCATCGCACCACCAAATCCGCTGTGACGGTGATGGCCCTGCTTGTATCCCATCATATTCCGCTGATGAAGGTATGCATTCGGATTTTCAAGCATTTCCTCCATTACTTGCTGTAGATAATTCTTCAGTTGAGTCAGATCAGCAAGCACTTCATTAGACAGCGTAATTTCACGTTTGATTTCTATTTCACGTCCAAATGACGGCAGATCCAATTCCAACAGGAGACGAATCTGTTCATCTTCAATGGCAGCAATGAACTCTACCTCATTCACCTGCCCGCGCAGAAAAGCGGTCGGGAAAAACTCAAACTCCTGAGCATATCCGTCAAAAGCGCGGGAATCATGCTTCTCCCGCATGCCTAATTGTTCAAAAGCGGTAATAATATTTGTAAAACGAGCAGGAGGATTCACACGAATGTAGTCGTTATCCTGACTATCGACACCTGCCGCGATATCAAGATTTGTCGTGAAGTAGTATGCGACCGTATGGCTTGAGATCAACAGATCTTTTGGCAGTTGGTATGTAAACGGAAGCACCTTTCTTTCACCTGCACCAAGATTAAAACGGCAGGAGAACGGTATCGTCGCAACCGCCTGACGATGCTCGTTCTTCTTGGTACGAAGCGCCAGCATAAACGCTACATCGACTTTATTGATGTATTGTTCAACCGCTCCTCCCTGCATAATTAACTCACCTTCAATTACATCTCCAAGCGTATATTCACTTTTGTGAAGCACAAGATCGACTTTGGCTGAGCCAACTCCCATTTTTGCCATGAATTTTTTGAACATTCTACTACTCCCTTTCCATGCATCATTATGTACTAACCGTTCAGCAGAACGTTACGGTTTATATTATCTATTGTATACGCTGACAGACTTATGCAGTTGCATTTTTTATAAGAATAGACAGAAAATTTTTTTCTACTGTTCAATCTTACGGTCCGGGAAGGCTTCCTTGATATTATTCCATACGCCCCGTTCTGCCTTACGCGCTTCCTGCTGCCATGTACGAATCATATCCACATACTTTACATTCGGAGGGAATGTCGCTAAGCGGGCCAGTCCACTGCGTACGAGTGTACCGTTGAAGAATTCTCCCTTGCCATCAGCTACATCTATATAAGCATAACGCAGCCAGCGCCCATAGCGATCATTGCCCTGCACATCCTTCTCCAGCCATATATCCTTTCCTTCAAGACGCTCGATTGCGTATTGCTTCGCTTCATCACCCAGATACCCTTTTGGGCGATTGGGCGCTTTGGACTCGGGCGTATCGATTAAGATGAGACGAACTTTATGCTCCGCTCCCTTCACTTTCGCAACAAACGTGTCACCATCCACTACTCTTACGACGGTCGCCTTTTGCAGCTTTTTTCCCGTCACGTCCACAAGCGCTTTGGACTCTGTTTCTTTTTTCTCCAATGCCGATCCACATGCTGATAATATACCTATACTCAGCAAAATCAACACCAGCAGTCCACTGATTTTCTTCTTCATTTATCTTCCACCCTTTCTCTTTATGCCGCTCTCTTATGACGAATCGTAAGGCAATGAGCCTCACACCTTCTGCCCCCACCCTACCTACTCCCGACAAAAAACAGGCTGCCTTTGCGTCAGCACGGCACCCTGTTTTGTATCTTGCTTATTGCAGGCCAGTTTCTTCAGCCTGTTCCGGTTCTGCAATTCGCTTAATTTCAACCTGCTTAATCTGCAAACCGTCCGTTTCACGCACCGTAAACTGCCAATTCGCTACTTCAACCTTCTGGCCTTCTTCAATCGTAAGGATATTTGCGGCAATCCATCCACCGATCGTATCGAATTCGGGATCTGCCACAATCCCTGTCAACTCTTCGACTTCCGAAAGCAAAACCTTGTTGTCGAGAATATAATGATGTTCGCCTGTCTTTTCAATCGGCGGGCGTTCATTGGCATCGAACTCGTCCCGAATCTCGCCTACGATTTCTTCAAGAATATCTTCCATGGTGACAAGTCCGGACGTTCCGCCATACTCATCGATTAGGATCGCAAGCGAGTTGCGCTGCTTTTGCATCTTTTTCAATAAGGTTTCAATTGGTGTGGCCTCATTGACAAACAACACGGGACGAATCATCTTCGTGATATCCACTTGTGGGTTCTCCAAATACCGCATGAACAGTTCTTTTGTATGGATGACGCCGATGACATGATCTTTGTCCTCCTGTACAATCGGGTACCGGGTAAAACCCTCTCTGCGAATGGTTTGAAAATGCTCCTGCAAATTCTCTTCTATATATAAGCACGCCATCTCGGTACGCGGCACCATGATTTCACGCGCTACACGTTCATCAAATTTAAAGATATTATTCATGTACGTAAATTCAGACGTATTGATCTCGCCACTCTCTAAGCTCTGAGCAAGAATCAAACGAAGCTCTTCCTCCGAGTGTGCCTGCTCATGCTCATTTGCCGGTTTCATACCGAATAGACGAATAAACAAACCAGCTGAGCCGTTCAATGCCCAAATGAACGGATACATGATTTTATAGAAAACAATGAGCGGGCGGGCCAGCAACAGACTCAACCACTCCGCTTTTTGGATGGCTACCGTCTTCGGTGCAAGCTCTCCTAGCACCACATGAAGAAATGTAATCAATGAAAAGGCTAAAATAAAAGAAAGTGTGTTGGCCAACTGCTCAGGTACATTATAATCCAGAAACAGCGGCTGCAGCAGATGGTGAACAGTCGGCTCACCCAGCCAGCCTAATCCCAATGCCGTAATGGTAATGCCAAGCTGACACGCCGATAAATACCCGTCCAAATTAGTAAGAATACGCTGTACGGCAAAGGCTGATTTACTTCCTTCCATTGCCAATTGATTAATCCGGGTCGGCCGCACCTTAATTACCGCAAATTCAGCAGCGACAAAGAACGCTGTGGCGATAATTAAAACTGCGACCAAAATTAGGTTAATAATACTGTCCATCTACTCCCCGACGGGGCCACCTCCATATTATCCTTTTATTTCGTTTTTACACTAACGTATTTTCTATTATCGCATATCAAATGCTAAACAATAAAGTTTCTTTTCAGAAAAGGCTTTACCAACCGGCATATATATCGTGACTGACAGTATTTACTTCGTGCTATATATTCACAAAAAAGAAGCATACACAAGCTATATGGGCATGAGTATGCTTCTTTCTCCAATTTTATTTTACCAATATTTTTTATATTCCGACTTAACGAACGACTCTGCGTGCTGTTTTATAGTTCTTTTTATACCAAGTCCAGTTCAAGTCGCTAATCGCTACGCCTCTTGATGGACTAGCCATATCCAGCAATTTTCCATTTCCTAAGTATACGCCTACATGCGTGATACCAGCTTTATTTTTGTTTGCACTAAAGAAGACTAAATCGCCTCTTTTTAATTGGCTTTTTGCTACAGGGGTACCATACTTGGCTTGTCCATCGTCCCACCGTGTATGCAAGCTAATGCCATGCTTCTTAAAAATATAGTAGGTAAAGCCTGAACAATCCATATATTTCCCTGCCACATACTTATGGCTGTATTTCGCTTTTCCACGCAAATTCAAACCGGTACGAATAATGTCTTCAATCACCTTTTTTTCATTGCTAATGTTTACAGATGTTCCTTGTTTTGCAGAAGTCGTAGCCGCTTCTACAGAATGAGGAGCTGCTGCCATTCCCCCTACTACAAATGTTCCTGCGAGAATTCCTGCTGTCAATGTTTTAAACTGTTTTCTCAATTCACTTCTCCCTCTCAATTATGCCGACGAGGTTAGCTGACGGGTTCGGTCGAAGGACGCCCGATCAATTTTATGATTTCACCCCAGATACGCGGTTCCCCCGTTCCAATTCCTTCACAAACTGGATTTGGCGTGCTGTTTTTTGTTACGTTTTATACCTTAACGTAAATAAACGGGGAAGACATTGTAAAAAATGTGGATAGCAATCCTGTTGCTTCCAATAGGGAACCTAATAAACAAGAAAAAATGAATATATTACCGAGCAGCATTGCGGTACTTAGGACATATTACATATAGCTTAATTACCAAAAGATTATTGCATTTTGTATTTTTGCAGGCTAGAATGTATAGTAAATTAGATTCTGATACAAATTACACATAGTAAATTAAAGAGATAGAGATAAACTTATTGAAAAATAAGAATGCACAGCCACGGGTCTACGGTTCAGCATGAATGAAGATCGCCGGGTTACCGACAATTCCACCTTACGAAGCAAGGTTATTCCGTATGCATGCATTATTCGGTATAACCTTTTTATTTTAACATGACTCCGTGTACAGAAGGATAAGACGGGAACCATAATATGGGAGGGATATACTATGCGTAAGAAATACTCTCTACAGTTCAAACATACAATTGTTCAAGAGGTGATAAAAGGCGCACAATGCAGTGCGGTAGCT
Source organism: Aneurinibacillus sp. REN35 (assembly GCF_041379945.2). Lineage (NCBI taxonomy): Bacteria > Bacillati > Bacillota > Bacilli > Caryophanales > Paenibacillaceae > Aneurinibacillus > Aneurinibacillus baijiui. The sequence goes on from NZ_JBFTXJ020000015.1 coordinate 63,894, forward strand.
CGAAAGTATCAGGTAAGCAGTTTAGTCATCTATCGCTGGGTGCGTATGTATAAGCAAGATCAGCTTCCCTATGCAAATGGAATAAGCAAATAAAAAGAGAAAAGAGTAGAGATAATCTCTCTACTCTGTGGTAAACCGGGTTACTTTATGCAGTTAAGCGCAAGCCAATAATGCCAATCAGCATAAGCCCCAAGAATATAAACTGGGAAACATTGTATTTTTCTTTAAACCATACCAATCCAACAAGCGTAATACCGATTGCTCCTACCCCTGCCCACACGGCATATGCTACACCTGGTGAAAGGGCGCGCATCGCTATAGATAAGCAAAAGAAAGAAAAAATAAATCCTACTGTCATTATTACAATCGGCCACTTCTTCTTGCCTGCGGACATATATTTCATCGCAATAACTGCCACGACTTCTTCAAGACCGGCTAATATAAGATAAATCCAAGCCATGATGATTCACTCTCTTTCTGCATACTCCCTCATAACTGAACTTCACTGCAATCATTCAGTATCAGGCTCTCAGCTATGAGAGTTTTCCGTTGTTGTTAATTTCATTCCGATGATGCCAATTAGCAGAATGAACAGAAACATAATTTGAGAAACAGAAAATGCTTCTCCTAAAAAAATACCTACCAAATACGTACCCATCGTTCCAATACCAACAAACACCGTGTAGCCTACTGCCACAGGAATTGTTTTATACGCGCGGATAAGCAGCATAAAGCTTATCGCTATTAAAGAAATAACCATAATCCACTCTATTGTCGTTTCTGCATATTTTAATCCTGATGCCCATATAACTTCGAGCAATGCGGCTACTAAAACAAGAATCCAGCCCATACAATAACCTCCTGCTCGTGACTGATTATCATTCATTTACTACCTGTAAAAATTAAGATAATGCTTTATTGATAAAGGTAAACACGTCCTTTTTTAACTGTGCCGTACGGTTATCCTTCTCATCTGCATGAGAAAAATATAACCCTTCTGCTGTCTGCTCAATTACACTCACGACCATACGTACCGTTGTTTCTATACGTACTTCTTGTGAAATTTCTCCACACGCCACCGCTTTATTCATTTCTTTTTCAAGCCATTGATAATACGGACGGTAGATGCTTTCCCATTTCTCAAATGAATGTTCGAATGCCAATCCGGCATAGCAAAGAATCAGCACTTCCTTATATGCTTCCGTCATCTCAAACGTCACATCAATAACAAGCTGAATCTTCTCCCAAAAGCTTGTAAGTGATTTTGACTTATATTGAATTTCATCAAATAACTTGGTTAACAGATGATCAGCAATCGCTGGGATTAATGCATTTTTTGAAGAGAAATATAAATAAAAAGTGCCTTGAGCTACACCCGCTTGTTTGACAATATCAGAAATTGAGGTTTTCTCTACCCCTTTTTTTGAAATAACTTCCATTGCCGCTTGCAATATTTGTGTATATTTTTCTTCTTGTTTATTTTTCAATAGGTCAACCCCCGTCCGTGACTGACTATCATTCATTTATATTCATTGTACTCCTCTTTGACCTCTTTGTCAAATACTCCGCACGGCGGCCGTTTCTCATATTTCTACCTAACTGATGAAGCTGCTTATTCTCGTTTCACTCCATCAGTCAGGTATGTGTCTTACTCTTCCGCTTTCTGCTCTGGTGTCGGCATGCGCATGATCTCTACCTGCTTGATCTGTACACCTTCGACTTCCCTAATCGTAAACTTCCAGCCATCTACCGTTATATGCCGTCCCTCTTCCATACTGCTCATGTGGGCAGCTACCCAGCCACCAACCGTGTCATATTCTTCGTCTGCTGCAATCCCTGTTAGTTCTTCAACTTCTGTTAACAGCACTTTGTTGTCAAGAATGTACGTATTCTCACCTACCTTTTCAATCGGTGGACGTTCATTGACATCGAACTCATCCCGGATCTCGCCTACGATTTCTTCAAGAATATCTTCCATCGTGACAAGTCCAGACGTTCCGCCGTACTCATCGATTAGGATCGCAAGAGAGGTTCTTCTTTTCTGCATATTCTTCAACAAGGTTTCGATTGGTGTGGCCTCATTGACAAACAATACAGGCCGCATCATTTTTGTAATATCCACATCAGGGTTTTCTAGGTATTTCATAAATAATTCTTTTGTGTGGATAATACCGATAACATGATCCTTGTCTTCCTGTACGATAGGGTAACGCGTGCGCCCTTCCTGCCGGATCGTTTGGAGGTGCTCAGCTAAACTGTCTTCTGCAAACAAGCACGCCATCTCGGTACGCGGCACCATAATTTCACGCGCTACACGTTCATCAAATTTAAAGATATTATTCATGTACGTAAATTCAGACGTATTGATCTCGCCACTCTCTAAGCTCTGAGCAAGAATCAAACGAAGCTCTTCCTCCGAGTGTGCATGCTCATGCTCACCGGCGGGTTTCATGCCGAATAGACGAATAAACAAACCAGCTGAGCCGTTCAGTGTCCAAATGAACGGATACATGATTTTATAGAAAACAATGAGCGGGCGAGCCAGCAGCAGACTCAACCACTCCGCTTTTTGGATGGCTACCGTCTTCGGTGCAAGCTCCCCTAGCACCACATGAAGAAATGTAATCAATGAAAAAGCTAAAATAAAAGAAAGTGTGTTGGCCAACTGCTCAGGTACATTGTAATCCAAAAACAGCGGCTGCAGCAGATGGTGAACAGTCGGCTCACCCAGCCAGCCTAACCCTAACGCCGTAACCGTAATCCCAAGCTGACAGGCGGATAAATATCCGTCTAAGTTATCAAGAATACGCTGTACGGCAACAGCTGATTTACTTCCTTCCATTGCCAATTGATTAATCCGGGTCGGCCGCACCCTAATCACTGAGAATTCGGCACCAACAAAAAATGCCGTAGCAAGAATTAAAAATGCGACCAAAAGTAAGTTAATAACTGTTTCCATCAGTTCCCCGAAAGGACACCTCCATAAATTTTGAATGATGTTGCAAATGTACTACACTTCTTTCACAATTACATTATGGTGTACGCAGTTATGCTTTCATTAGTTTCATCTTTATTAGATGAATACATACGCCCGCTTTACTGCACGAGCCAGTTCCATGCTTCATCGAGCTGGTCCTTCTCAAAATGTCTGGAGTCAATTCCAGGCAGATAACTGCTAAGCTCCGTCAATGTATCGAGCCATTTTTTTTCGCTTACCACCGCAATTTTATTGAATTGCTTCCAGCGCTTTGCATCAAATTTGATTCCGCTCGTCATCCCCTTTACGGTAGATCCGTCTATATCCTGAATAATGGCAAGGATATTGAATGCTTCATCTTCGCTGAACCGCTCTTTCACATGACGATCCAATCTCTGTGCATCGTCCTGTGTCGCTGTGCCGCTAAATTCAACAACAACCGTGGATTCCTCCCTGCTTGGATGTATCAATAACATGTGAACGCTCCTTTCCTACTTTCATTAGTCTCTCTATAATGAATTCCTCTATTTTCTATCTGTAAAACAAACCGTTTTTTCCCTTACTTGAAATTGGACAAATTCGGGTAATAACAGTAGGAACACACTTATATACGTTGTGGTCATAAATATAAACGGGACTTGAGGAGGACATGTGATGCAGTGGAGGGGAAGACGGGGAAGCTCAAATGTTGAAGATCGAAGGGGTAGAGGAGGAAGAACGCTCGTCGGTGGCGGAATTGGCGGTATCGTCATCTTACTGATCATTACGTTACTTGGGGGCAATCCAGCCGACCTTTTAAACAATATAGCGACTACAGGCTCCGAGACTCCTGTTGCTTATGAGGAAACCAAACAGGAAAAGGAGCTTGCGGAATTCGTCTCTGTCGTTCTTGCCGATACAGAGGATGTGTGGACTGAAGTTTTCAAGAAGGAGGGCTTGGTCTATAAGAAGCCAACCCTTGTGCTATATACAGGCAGCGTTCAGTCCGCCTGTGGGACAGCCGGTTCATCCGTTGGACCCTTTTATTGTCCGGGCGATCAAAAGCTGTACATTGACCTGAGCTTTTACGATGAACTGCAGCGCAAGTTTCAGGCTCCCGGAGACTTTGCGATGGCGTATGTAATCGCACATGAAGTCGGACACCATGTGCAAACTCTTTTAGGAACGAGCGAAAAGCTCGCCGCCAATCGGCAGCGGCTGACACAGGAACAGTACAATCAATATTCAGTCCGCTTTGAGCTGCAGGCTGATTACTTAGCCGGTGTATGGGCGCATCACGCGCAGGGAATGAACGTGCTTGAAGAAGGGGATCTTGAAGAGGCTCTGACAGCGGCAAGCGCCGTTGGGGATGATACGATTCAGAAGAAGGCACAGGGATATGTGGTGCCAGAGAGTTTTACCCATGGAATGTCCGAGCAGAGGAAGCGTTGGTTCTATAAAGGCTTCCAATCCGGTACGCTGCAGAATGGCGACACGTTTAATGCGAAGGATTTATAAAAGGGACACAGACTTTCCTGAATACAAAAAAGACCAGCTCACTCGGGCTGGTCTTTACTTATTTCGTATAAAATTCTCCACGCTATGTATGGTGGAGGCGGTGGGAATCGAACCCACGTCCGAAGACTCCGATCACATAAGCTTCTCCGAGCGCAGTTACCTGTGATTGATTCGCCTACCAGGCTGCCAGGTAACCCACTACCTGCTAGGCTAGTCTGATTGATCTCTTCCCTCAGCTCCAGACGGAAGCTTTAGGCGTAGTCCACTAAAGGGTGAGTCTTATTCCCGCCACATGGACGATGGAGAGATAAGACCGCTACTGCTTATTAGGCAGCTAAAGCGAAGTTGTTTTGTTCTTTAGCGTTTATATTTACGCTTGCGTTGTTTACGGAATCGCAACCCACCGGCTCGCTACTCATGCTCGAACCATCCCCGTCGAATCCAGAACGCCCCCATGATAGAAGGGTCGCTCTTGGGAAAAGAGCATTCATAACTTCGTTGTTATGAAGTTGTATCCTTAGTATAGCATATCTGCAGCGCCCATGCAACATGTGTGCCAGATAAAGCACCCTGTTTTTACCTGTTCCGGTCGCGCAGGGCACGCTGTACTTCACGCTGCGCATCACGCTTTTTGATCGAGTCGCGCTTGTCATAATTCTTCTTGCCCTTGGCCAGACCGATTTCCACTTTACAGAAGCCGCCCTTCAAATACATACGCAGCGGCACAAGGGCATACCCCTGTACTTTCGTCTGTCCAAGAAGCTTATTGATCTCTCCTCGATGCAGCAGCAATTTGCGGACCCGTACCGGATCATGGTTATACCGATTTCCCTGCTCATATTCATTGATATGCACATTATAAAGCCAGGCTTCTCCGTTGCGAATGCCCGCATATCCTTCCTTCAAATTCACTCGTCCCTGGCGAATGGATTTGATTTCCGTTCCGGTAAGCACAATACCGGCTTCATACGTCTCTTCGATGAAATAATCGTGGCGCGCTTTTTTGTTTTGTGCTACTACTTTGATTCCTTCTTTGCTCATCGCCTAAACTTCCTCCGCCAACGTTTTCTTGTATTTATACATAGTACCACAAAGCGCATTACTTTAAAAAGCTATTGAGTACTACAAGCGATACAAGATTGGGTCATATAAAAAATTCCGGGGATGCCTCCGCCGGAATTTTTCTTTTACGCGTTTATTTTTTCTTTTTCTTCTTTTTCACTGATTTCGGTACGCTGTTTTTCTTGTTTTTCTTTTTCTCAACCGCATCCATCCAGAAAGGGTTGTCCTTGCCCTTTGCTGGCTTTCCTTTGCCGCGGTGCTTGCGCTCGCTTTTCTCTGCCGGAATCACCTTCGCTTTGCGACCTTCACCGCCACGACTTGCGGTCTTGTTGCTTCGCTTAAGTCCAACCACTTCAAAATCAATCGTATGATCATCCACATTAACATTAACGACTTTGACGCGAATCTCATCCCCAATACGGAACATCCGCCCCGTTCGCTGGCCGATCAGCGCATACTGCTTCTCATGGAAATCATAATAGTCGTCAGTCAGATAGCTAATGTGAACCATGCCTTCGATTGTATTCGGAAGCTCTACGAACATGCCGAATGAAGCGACGCTGCTGACGAGGCCGTCAAACTCTTCATCCATATGCTGCAGCATATATTCAGCCTTCTTCAGATCATCGGTCTCACGTTCTGCATCTACCGCATTGCGTTCACGCTCGGATGATTGCTGGGCCACCTCAGGCATCCGGGCATTCCATTCCTCTATACGCTCCGGCGTAAATCCGCCTTTCTTCAGCGACTCACGAATCATACGATGTACAATTAAGTCCGGATAACGGCGAATCGGGGATGTGAAGTGTGTATAGAATTCTGCCGCCAAGCCGAAATGCCCTTGGTTTTCGGCTGCATATTTCGCCTGCTTCATCGAGCGCAGCATTACTTTGGAGATGACCGTCTCCTCCGGCGTATCCTTCGCCTGCTCGAGCAGCGTTTGCAGTGTGCGCGGATGAATGTCCGTCGCTTTGCCCCGCACGAAGTAGCCGAAGTTCGTAACAAACTCAAGAAACGTCTGTAGACGATCACCATCGGGGTCTTCATGAATCCGGTAAATAAACGGCACATTCATCCAGTGAAAATGCTCGGCCACCGTTTCATTGGCTTTCAGCATAAACTCTTCAATCATCCGCTCAGCAATGGTACGGTCACGCATGCGCACTTCCGTCGGATGCCCTTCCGGGTCAACCATAATTTTGGCTTCGCCGAAATCAAAGTCGATCGCGCCCCGCTCCATACGAAATCCACGTAGGCGAAGCGCTAGGTCCTTCATCGCCTCAAAATGCGGAATTAGATCAGCATAACGTTCCTTTAAGGCAGCGTCGTCCTCTTCAAGAATTTTGTATACATCCGAATACGTCATCCGCTCATTTGTGCGAATCACACTTTCATAAATATCGTGCTTAACCACATTGCCCTCATCATCAATCTCCATATCACACGTCAGTGTTAGACGATCAACTTTTGGATTCAAGCTGCAGATGCCGTTTGAGAGACGGTGGGGAAGCATAGGAATGACGCGATCCACCAAATACACACTGGTCCCCCGACGAAACGCTTCTACATCCAACTCAGAGCCTTCCGTAACATAATAGCTTACATCGGCAATGTGAACGCCCAACCGATAGTTGCCATTCTCAAGCGTCTCGATGGACACGGCATCATCTAAGTCCTTGGCGTCCGCGCCATCAATGGTAACCATGACCCGCTCACGAAGGTCACGTCGTCCCTCCATTTCCTTTTCGTTAATTGTATCAGGCACAGCTTCCGCTTCATGCATGACTTCCTCTGGGAATGTCTCCGGCAGGCCGTATTTGCGAATGATGGATAGGATATCGACGCCCGGATCATTTTTATGCCCTAGAATCTCCACGACCCGGCCTTCTGGATTTCCTCTTCCTGTCTCTGGATACCGCGTGATTTCTACAACAACCTTGTGTCCATCCACCGCTCCTAATGATGCGCCTTTTGGAATAAAAATATCTTTTGTAATACGCTTATCATCGGTCACAACAAAACCATAATGCTTCTCATCCTGGTACGTACCGACAACTGTATTATTGGCCCGCTCCACAATGCGCACGATCTCGCCCTCAAGCCGCGGACCTTTGGCATTCTGATTCAATCGTGCCAATACGATATCCCGGTTCATTGCACCGTTCATATCATTGGCATGAATATAAATGTCCGGCGTTCCCTCTTCATCCGGCAGAACAAAACCAAAGCCTTTGGCATGCGCCTGCAGGCGTCCTCGGATTAAGTTCATTTTCTCAGGGACACCATAACGGTTGGTACGCGTTCGGATAACCTGCCCTGTATCTTCAAGTTGATTCAATACTTTAATGAATGTCTTAAACGCTTCGGCACCTTCGATTTCAAATGCCTCTTCAAGTTCTTTTACTGTCATGGGACGACTTGCCTGTTCGCGCATGAAACGCAAAATATCAGCTTCTATTGCCACACCCGTCCTCTCCTTTACTCAAAATAAATAAAGTCTTTTATACCTTACCAAAGATCTTCTCCAAAAAATCAGCCGTATCTCGAAAAACATGCTCCCGTTCCTTATCCAGTGTAATAATATGGCCGGATTTATGGTAATGTTTGATTTCTTTATAGTGTGAACCAATATGGGAATAAATATAATCGCCGCTGTACGGCTCCACTGTCTCATCATGAGTAGACTGAATCACAAGCGCTGGGGTGGTCACGCGCCCCATCTCTTTCTTTACCACATTAATGAGCTGCCAAAGGCTTGCGATGCAGGCTACTGGGCTATGGTGATAAGGAAACAGCTCGGATTCAATATGGGAAGCCTTCGCCCCAGCACGAGGTATATAGGGCCGCACATAATGCATATACCGCGCCCAGCGGATGCGCTTATCCCGCACATCGACCGGCGCATTCAGCATGACAAGGGCGGAAGGATCACGATGATATGCAAGCCGCATCGTAAGCACTCCACCCATCGACAGACCGGCTACGGCAACTTTCTCGCAGCCTGTACGCTTTATAAAATCATACCCATCGACAGCACTCTGCCACCAATCAGGCCACCTTGTTTTCGCCATGTCCTCCGGCGTTGTTCCATGCCCGGCCAGCAGCGGGGCATACACCGTATAGCCAAGCTTATGAAAAAACCGGCCCATGAGCTGCATTTCAGCCGTACTGCCGGTAAACCCATGCAGCAAAAGCAAACCTAGACTGCCGCCCGAATAGAAAAATGTTTCCGGAGACCTCGGTTTAGCCTTCACGTTGCACCTCTCCTTCGACCTTCTTATATGAGGGGTCGAGAAAATCCTCAATCAATGCAAGCAATTGCTCCTGCTCGCAATCATGACAAATAATATGTTTGGATTCAGGAAGTATATGCAGATGTTTTTCGGCGGAACGAATCGTACGGTATATATGTTCTGCACTACGTGGCTCTACAAGGTCATCCTTCCCCCCCTGAATAATAAGTGTCGGCGTAGTAACCTGTGGAAGCTCTTGTTTTAATATTTTGACAAGATGACGGAAATGAATGACCGCTCGCGGCGGCGTCGTCTTTGCTTTATTTACATACCGCCGGTACGCTTCTTTGGCGTCAACAGTTGACGAGAAGTGTTTCTTAATAATCGTAGCTGCATCGGTAAACAATTGACGCGGATTAATATAGAACAGACTGGCACTCAGTAGCACCAGCTTATCAATGGGATAGCGTGCCGCCAGATGCGCAGCAATTAACCCACCCATGGAGAAACCAACGACATAGATACGCTCACAGGTGAGCAGCATATCCTTTAGCACATCTTCAGCTGACCGCACCCAATCCTGCCATGTTACCTGTTTGAGGGGCAGATTATGTCCCTCGTGCCCAGCGAGTATCGGCATTTCAATCCGCCAGCCGCGGTCGGCAAACCTCTGGGCAATCGGTTCAACTTCATATGGACTTCCGGTAAAACCATGAATCAACAAGCAGCCGATCATACACATCGTCCTCTCTTCAAGGGTAAAGAAAAACAGCAAGTGCTTCACTTGCTGTTTCCGTTCTTTTATAGATTCTCAATATGTGGGCTGTCTTAACGCAGGAAGTATGCGACAGCAATGGATATGACCATAAACAATACCGCGAGAATAATCGTCAATTTATTCAACAGGGCATCAATACCCCGAGCCTTTGCTTTCCCCATAATCTGTTCAGCTCCGCCCGAAATTGCTCCGGAAAGACCCGCGCTTTTACCGGATTGGAGCAGTACAACTCCGATAAGCAAAATTGAAACAATTACAAGTACGATCTTTAAAAATATTGCCATACGTATTCCTCCCCAAAACGGAGCGATCCATTTTTAGTATTTGCCACCTATTAATGTACCACAAAGAGGAAGCAGCTTCAAGATTGTCCTTCTTTTTGTTCCCGACAGCTTTTACAGATACCCTCAAGCGTAACTCTGGATTCGACGGGAGAATACTCTGATTCTACCTCAGGCTTAAGTCGGAGTGAAATCATGTCCGGCTCGATATCGACTAACTTATCACAGGCTATACAGTGAAAATGATGATGGGATTCTTCCGTAATCTCGAAGCGGGAGCGTTCATCCTGATAGTGCTCATGCACAACACCAAGCTCCTTCAATGACTTCAAGGTATTATATACTGTCGTAAATGACAGGGTCGGAAAATCATCCTGCATGAACTGATAAATCTCTTCAGCTGTCGGATGATCTAGGCGCATCAATACATTAATGATGGCCAGCCGCTGTACAGTTACACGACCGCCGCGTTCTTTGATCCGGGCAATGGCCGTATCGATAATGTTTCCGTTCATTGTCCGCCCCTCCTTTACTTTTTATTATAATATACTATCTGTAGAAAATCATTACAAATAGAAAGAATATCAACAAAGACAAAGCACTCTGTATACCCTCTATCCTTCCCCTTACCCAAAACCTTTTATAATATAAAAAGCGGCCGTGGACTTTTCCACGACCGCTTTACTTCAAAAGTTACCCGGTTATTTATTTTACATTGTAAAATGCGGAACGACCTGCATATTTGCTGATGTATGCAAGCTCATCTTCAATGCGAAGAAGCTGATTGTATTTTGCTACCCGATCTGTACGAGATGGAGCGCCGGTTTTAATTTGACCTGCGTTCGTCGCCACAGCAATATCGGCAATGATGGAGTCTTCTGTCTCACCGGAACGATGCGAGATAACTGCTGTATAACCCGCACGCTTTGCCATTTCAATCGCATCGAACGTCTCTGTCAATGTACCAATTTGATTTACTTTAATGAGAATGGAGTTCGCTGTTCCTTGCTCAATCCCTTGGGAGAGACGTGTTGTATTCGTTACAAACAGGTCGTCACCCACCAATTGTACGCGGTCACCAATACGCTGTGTCAGCTTGTTCCAGCCTTCCCAGTCATCCTCAGCCAGACCGTCTTCGATGGAGATGATCGGATATTTGTTTACCAGCATCTCTAGATAGTCAATCATCTCGTCAGTTGTCTTCGTAATACCTTCACCAGCCAGTTCATACTTACCGTCTTTATATACTTCCGTAGAAGCTACATCAAGCGCGAGCATAATATCCTCGCCTGACTTATAGCCTGCTTTTTCAATTGCTTCAATGATTGTTTGCAGCGCTTCTTCATTTGAAGCGAGATTCGGAGCGAAGCCGCCTTCGTCGCCTACTGCCGTGTTTAATCCTTTTTCTTTCAGTACGGCTTTGAGATTGTGGAATACTTCGGCACCCATGCGCAGCGCATGAGCGAAGCTTTCTGCGCCAACCGGCATAACCATGAACTCCTGAATGTCCACATTGTTATCTGCATGCGCGCCACCGTTAAGGATATTCATCATCGGCGTTGGAAGTGTCTTGGCATTGAAGCCACCAAGGTATGCATACAGCGGAACACCAAGTGCTTCTGCAGCCGCGCGAGCCACCGCCATTGATACGCCCAGAATAGCATTGGCCCCTAGTTTTCCTTTGTTTTCAGTTCCATCAAGCTCAAGCAGCAACTGATCGATTCCTACTTGATCAAGTGCGTCGAAGCCTTCAAGTTCAGGTGCGATAATGTTGTTTACATTATCCACTGCTTTTAATACGCCTTTGCCCAAATATCGGCCTTTCTCACCATCACGAAGTTCTACGGCTTCATGTGCACCAGTGGAAGCGCCAGACGGCACCATTGCGCGGCCCATTGCACCGGATTCAAGGTATACTTCTACCTCTACCGTCGGATTCCCACGGGAATCTAATACTTCGCGTGCATAAATGTCAGAAATGATCGTCATATCTGTTCAGCTCCTTAGTAAGTATGTAAATAAAAGAGAGAGGGGTAAAAAAGACTTTTTAAGTCCCCCTTACCTTTCACCTCTTTATTCTTTCTAATACAATGGTGTTCCTGTCATTTCCTTCGGCTGTTCGATGCCGAGCAGCTTCAGAATGGTCGGTGAGATATCGGCAAGAATGCCGCCTTCGCGCAGCACCGCTCCCTGTTTGGTTAGAATGAACGGTACCGGATACGTACTGTGCGAGGTAATCGGATTCCCTTCATTATCAAGCATCAGGTCCGCATTCCCATGGTCGGCGGTTACAAGCGCTACCCCGCCTTTGGCTGTGATGGATTCAACTACTCTACCCATACATTCATCCACCGCTTCAACCGCTTTGATGGTCGGCTCCATCATACCTGAGTGGCCTACCATATCGCAGTTGGCAAAGTTTAAGATGATTACATCCTGGGTTTCCTGTTCGATTTCTTTTAACAAGGAATCCGTTACTTCATAAATACTCATCTCCGGCTGCAGGTCATACGTAGCAACTTTCGGCGAATTGATGAGAATCCGCGTCTCCCCTTCAAATTCGGCTTCACGACCGCCGCTAAAGAAGAACGTGACGTGCGGATACTTCTCCGTCTCTGCAATCCGAAGCTGACGCAGGTTATTCTGTGCCAGCACTTCACCTAATGTATTATCAAGATTTGCCGGCTTATATGCAACATATCCCTGCACGCTTTCACTGAATTTGGTCATGCAGACGAAGAAGATATTCTGCGGACATTTTTCACCGCGCTCAAAACCGCGGAAGTCCTCGTTCGTAAACACCTGTGAAAGCTGAATCGCGCGGTCGGGACGGAAGTTGAAGAAAATCACGCTATCATTGTCTTTGACGGTCGCTACAGGCTCACCATTGGCCTCCGTAATGACCGTAGGCATAACGAATTCATCATACACGCTGCGCTCATACGATTCACGTACAGCTTCAATCGGGTCGGTAAACTTCGGCCCTTCTCCATATACCATTGCGCGGTACGATTTCTCTGTACGCTCCCAACGCTTATCGCGGTCCATTGCATAATAACGGCCCTGCACCGTCGCAATGCGGCCAATACCGTATTCATTGATCTTCTCCTGCAATTCCTTAACATAACCAACTGCGCTGTCCGGAGCTACATCGCGTCCATCTAGGAACGCATGAATGTACACGCGATCTACATTCTCCTGCTTGGCTAACTGCAGCAGTGCAAATAAATGCTTGATATGGCTGTGTACACCGCCATCCGATAGCAGGCCGTACAGATGAAGCGCAGTATTGTTATCACGCGCATGGTGCACAGCTTTTAGCAGCGTCTCATTCTCAAAAAAGGCGCCTTCTTTAATTTCTTTTGACACACGGGTTAAGTCTTGATAGACAACACGTCCGGCGCCAAGATTCAAATGCCCCACTTCCGAGTTGCCCATCTGACCTTCAGGAAGTCCTACGGCCAAGCCGCTTGCACCAAGCAGCGTATGCGGGTAGCTGCTCCAGTATTTGTTGAAATTCGGCGTGTTGGCCTGTCTAATGGCGTTGCCGTATGTTTCTTCTCTATATCCAAATCCGTCCATAATAATGAGTGCTACTGGTTTGGGTCGATTCATGTTACTTCCTGCCTCCTACTGTACCCTCTAACAATTGAAGGAACGAATCCGGCGTCAGGCTTGCACCTCCAACGAGTGCGCCATCAATATCCGCCTGTTCCATGTATGTTCTAATATTGTCTGGCTTAACCGAACCGCCATATTGGATACGAACTTGGGCTGCTACCTGAGCATCAAAGGCGTCTTCCACCGTTCCGCGAATAAACGCAATGACATCCTGTGCATCTTCAGCCGAGGATGATTTGCCTGTTCCGATTGCCCAGATTGGTTCGTATGCAATAACAAGCTGCTTCGCCTGCTCACTTGCCAGACCTTCCACAGCACGCAGCACCTGATCACGTACCCATTCTTTTGTCTTCCCGCCTTCACGCTGCTCCAGATTCTCACCAACACATACGATCGGAATCAAGCCATGCGCGAATGCCGCTTTTGTCTTCTTATTAACCGTCTCATCCGTCTCCGCAAAATATTCGCGTCGTTCAGAGTGACCGATAATGACATATTCTACACCGAGACCTGTCAGCATGCTTGCGCTAATCTCCCCGGTATATGCGCCGGACTCTTCCCAGTGCATATTCTGTGCGCCAATGGCTATCGCCGGATACTCTTCTAGCTCCTGCACAAGCGCATCCAACGCAGTAAACGGCGCGCAGATTACCGTGTCCACTTTTTCTTCCGGAACAAGCGAACGGACAGCATGTGCGAATTCACGCGCTTCCGTCATTGTTTTATGCATTTTCCAGTTTCCCGCAATAATCGGTGTTCTCTGCATGCGTATGTCAGCTCCTTATTTGTCGGCCAGGACCGCCACACCTGGAAGTTCTTTACCTTCCATAAACTCAAGCGACGCTCCACCGCCTGTTGAAATATGTGTCATCTCGCTCGCTACGCCAGCTTTTTCTACTGCGGCTACGGAATCACCGCCGCCAATAATTGTTGTACCCCGTACTTCTTTTAGCGTACGTGCGATTGCATTCGTTCCTTCTGCGAACGCATCCATTTCAAATACGCCCATCGGACCGTTCCAGACGACCGTTTTTGAATCAAGAACTGCTTGTTTATATAATTCGATTGTTTTCGGTCCGATATCAAGCGCCTGCCATCCTTCTGGAATAGCGTCCACATCGACCGTTTTGGTCTGTGCATCAGCCGCGAACTTATCCGCCACCACAACATCAATCGGAATAAGGAAGTTAACGCCCTTCTGCTTGGCTATCTCCATGAATTCTTTGGCTAACTCCACCTTTTCTTCTTCAAGTAAAGAGCTGCCCACATCATAGCCTTTCGCTTTGATAAATGTATTAGATAGGCCACCGCCTACAATTAAATTATCCACTTTCTCCAATAAGTTTTCAATCACGCCAATCTTATCCTTCACTTTCGCACCGCCAATGATCGCTGTAAACGGTCGCTCCGGTTGAGAAATAGTGTGACCAAGGAATTCAATTTCCTTCTCCATTAGAAAACCGGCAACACCTTCAATATGAGCCGCAACACCCGCAGTCGAAGCATGCGCTCGGTGTGCTGTACCGAATGCATCGTTAACAAACAGATCGGCAAGCGAGGCAAACTGCTTGGCCAGCTCTTCATCATTTTTTTCCTCACCCGGATGAAAGCGTACGTTTTCAAGAAGCATCGCTTCGCCATCATGTAATTTCTCTGCTTCTTCTTTAACCGTCTCACTAAAGACTTCATCCACCTTCTTCACCGGCTGGCCAAGAAGTTGGGAAAGACGCTCCGCTACCGCGTTCAACCTCATCTCTTCTACCACTTTGCCCTTCGGACGGCCAAAATGGCTCGACATAATGACGCGCGCGCCATTCTGCATTAAATATTCAATGGTCGGCAGTGCCGCACGGATGCGCGTATCGTCGGTAATACGGCCTTCTTCCATCGGTACATTGAAATCGAAGCGGCAGAATACGCGTTTCCCTTTCACATCAACATCGCGAACAGACTTTTTGTTCATAGCAGATAATCCTCCCAATGTTTATGAAATTCAGAGGTGCGTGGCTCCTCTTCTTTCTTGTAGTATGATGTTCACAGAAAAAAGGGGAGAATACGCACTCGTTCCCTCCCCTTTTTTTATAATCGCTTTTATTTTAGCTTCTCTCAGCCTTTTTTTGCAACACAATTCATGTAATTAGCCACACTTTTTCTTGTTTACAGCCCTTTTTTGGCGACATAATTAATTAAATCTATCACACGATTTGAATAACCCCACTCATTATCGTACCAGGACACCACTTTTACCATGTTATCCTCAATCACCATCGTGGACAGCGCATCAATGGTCGAAGAATGCGGATCTCCGTTATAATCACGAGATACAAGCGGCTCTTCCGAATAGCCTAGAATGCCTTTCATCTCATTTTCCGATGCCTGCTTCAACGCCTGGTTAACTTCTTCTACAGATGCGTTTTTCTCCAGTTCTACCACCAGGTCAACAACCGATACGTTCGGGGTCGGCACACGCATGGCAAATCCGTTAAGCTTGCCTTTAAGCTCCGGCAGCACAAGCGATACGGCACGTGCCGCACCGGTTGACGTCGGAATGATCGACATGCCCGCTGCACGCGCACGGCGTAAATCTTTATGAGGCAGATCCAGAATCTGCTGGTCATTCGTATAGGCGTGTACCGTCGTCATCAGCCCACGGCGAATGCCAAACGTATCACTCAGCACTTTAGCGAATGGCGCCAAACAGTTCGTTGTGCAGGATGCATTGGAGATGACATGGTGATTGGCCGGATCATAATTTTCTTCGTTTACACCAAGCACAATCGTAATGTCTTCATTTTTCCCCGGAGCAGAAATGATCACTTTTTTGGCGCCTGCTTCAAGGTGCTTTGCTGCGTCTTCACGTTTTGTGAAGCGACCTGTCGATTCTACAACGACTTCTACACCCCACTCTTTCCACGGCAGGTTGGCCGGGTCACGTTCAGCGGATACCTTAATCGTGCGGTCACCAACAATAATCGAATCCCCATCTACTCGTACATCTTCATGATATGTGCCATGAACAGAATCGTATTTAAAAAGATGAGCCAGCGTGGCAGCGTCCGTCAAATCATTAATGCCTACCAATTCCACTTCCGGATTCTGCAGCGCAATCCGCGCCACGTTACGCCCAATACGTCCAAAACCATTAATCGCAATCTTTGTCATGATTCATCCTCCTCGTATATTTATAAAGCGTCCGAGTTGAACGCTTATTCTCTTTCATCCAATAAAGCAAACATCTCACGTACGGCTGCCTCGTCTGTAACCAGTACATAATTGCTTCGATTTCTTATATATGACAGGATTGCTTTGGCCTTACTCTTTCCACCTGCAACCGCCAGTACACAATCCAATGTCTGCACCTGCTCCATCTGCATTCCTACTGTGTTCATCCGGTATACCAATTCACCCGGGCCATTAAAATAATAGCCAAATACTTCAGATACCGCGTCATTCTCCTTTAGTATACGAACAATCTCCTCACTCAAACCGCGCCGCCGTGACATTTCTTCTGCGGCTCCAATTCCATGGATCAGTACTTTGGCATGATGAATCCGATCAAGTACACCGGAGATTCCCGGATCACGCTGAATATTGCGCAGCGTCTCTTCTTCTAAGATATCCGGGAGATGCAGTTGAAGATAGGAAGCTTCTAAATTACGAGCGAAACGAGCTGTTACCGTATTCGACTCCATATCAACCTCATCACCAAGCGCCCCACGAGCCGGAACCAGTGTTACATTCTTTGCTGTAGAAGAAGGCTGTACATACTGTGCCATACGAGCTACTGAACTTCCGCCCGCTATCGCAATGACGAACCCATCCTCTATGATGCGTGCAAACTCTCCTGCGGCCTGCCGCGCCATATCATCCTTCGTCCATTCACTTTCATCCGTATTTCCAGGAACAATAATGACTTTTTGCACAAAAAGACGGCGGGCCGCCTCCGATTCCAGTTGACGTATACCTCCTACCTCTTTCCAGAAAGGATGAAACGATTCGATCATATTTTCCCCATCTGAAGTCACAAACATCCCGGCACGGTTAGCATCAATCAATCGCTGCTCCCGTAAAAATTCAACTTCTCGCCGAATCACTCTTTCTGTACTCTGCATCACATCAGCCAGCGCGCGCCGCCCCACAGGTTGAAGCAGGCGAATCTGCCGGAGGACTTTATATCGATTCTCCATTACGGCAATGACTTCAGGCGCCATGCGCTGAAGCAGGGAAGCCCAGTTGGATTCCGTCAAGATGCTCACCTTTCTTGGGACAAAATAAGTCCCTATGAGATATTTTACGTCCCATTCATTGTATTAAAAATGCCTGCGTAAAACACAGGCATCGCTTTGTCGTTTTTATTATAACAAGGTTTTCCTCTTTATTCAAGCTCACTCCATCGAGCGAATCTCCAGCTCACGTCGCAGCCATAGCTCTGTCATCTTTGAGACAAACACTTTTTCTTCATCAATATACACAACAGGAATCAATTGACCATATGCTTCTTCCAATTCCGGATCTTGTGCGATGTCTTTCATGGTAAGCTCAATCGGATAATCTCGCGCAACACGTTCAACCTTTTCTTTTGCTTTGTTGCACAATCCGCATCCTTCCCTTGTATAAATGATGATGCGAAATGGCTGTTGGTGCAAATTCATGTATGCTCTCCCTTTATTATATAAATATCCTTTTTATGGAATATATTTAACGTCACTTCAATAGACAGATAATTTTAATTAAAAGCGCTTACGTTTGGAGGAAGAATCGATGTTCATTTCCTCTCTGTATTTCGCCACGGTTCTTCGGGAAATCTCAATTCCTTCTTTAACTAATGTATCTGTAATCTTTTGATCAGAAAGCGGCTTTTTCTTATCTTCGCCATCTACCATTGCTTTAATCTTTTCTTTGATATTCAATACGGAGGAGGCTTCCCCTCCATCTGCCCGCCCAAGACCTGTTGTAAAGAAGTACTTGAGTTCAAATAATCCTCGCGGTGTCTGTACATACTTGTTGCTGGTCGCCCGACTGATCGTCGACTCATGCAGGCCTACCTTCTCGGCAATATCACGGAGCGTCATCGGCTTGAGGCCTGCTGTGCCTTTCTCAAAAAAGCTTTGCTGCTCCTCTACAATCGCCTGCGTAACCTTATACAGCGTCATGCGCCGCTGTTCAATGCTGCGAATAAGCCAGAGTGCGGAATTAAGCTTATCTTGAATATAACGCTGAGCCATATCCGCTTCATCTTTCTTCAACATTTGTTGATAGAAACGATTGATCGTCAGATTCGGCATGCTGCTCTCATTCACCATCACCACATACTCGCTCTCCACCTTCTCAACGGTTACATCCGGAACGATGTAGCGGGGAGCTCCTTGTGCGAATTCTGCACCTGGACGTGGATTAAGCGTACGCAGGTGATCAGCCGCCTGCTGCACTTCTTGCGGTGTAGCGCCTAGAGATGAGGCGATCTTCTGATAACGCTTCTCTGCTAGATCTTCAAGATGATATTCCACAATGGCAACCGCTAAGGTATACTCTTCCGGTTCATCTTTTAGTTGGAGCAAGAGACATTCCCCAAGCGAGCGAGCACCCACTCCCACCGGCTCCAATGTTTGTAGAAGCCAAATCATTTCTTCGATCGTCTGGATATCCGTATTTAAGATATCTGCCGCTTCGATTTCTGAAATTGTAAGGTAACCGTTTTCATTTAAGTTTCCAATAAGGAAGTTTAGAATGCGTCTCTCAAGCGGCGTAACATTTTTGAGCATGGATACTTGCTCAAGCAGATGTTCCTCTAGTGTAGTGCTGCCTGCTGAGATAAAGTTGAAAGGATCATAATCCTGAGCAGGTGCGCTGCTGCGCTGGTAATACGTATCATCTCCCGTTGCATTGGCACGCACATAGTCTTTCCAATCAATATCTGCTTGCTTATTCGTTTCCTTCTGCATCGTCAATTCTGCTGGCGTCATCTCCCGGTTCTTCTCTGTTAAATCAAGAATCGGATTCTCATTGGCCTGTTGTCGTAAGAAA
This sequence comes from Aneurinibacillus sp. REN35, assembly GCF_041379945.2. Classification (NCBI taxonomy): domain Bacteria; kingdom Bacillati; phylum Bacillota; class Bacilli; order Caryophanales; family Paenibacillaceae; genus Aneurinibacillus; species Aneurinibacillus baijiui. The sequence goes on from NZ_JBFTXJ020000015.1 coordinate 83,367, forward strand.
TCGAGCAAATCGACAGCGGAGTATTGGAGAATGGTTATTGCCTGTCGCAATTCAGGTGTCATCACTAACTTCAATGTCTGCTGCTGATATAAACCGAACCCCATTTGCATCGGGCATCACCTTCTTTTCTACGAACTTTTTCTCTTTTTCAATATTATATAACAATTCGCAATAAATTTCTCTAGCAAAAATCCTGCCAATCAAAAAAAATAAGGCATAGGATTTATTTCCTCTCTTTGTTTTTTTCCATTGCAGGACTTTAGCATCTTATTCATCACATAACATTTTTCATAAAAAAAGAGAAGTATTTTCCAATTAAACTCTTTACTCAACCAAAAGAAAAGGCAGAAGCCGTCTTTGGGCTTCTGCCTTTTCACTGTTGTTTATCTATGGTGTTCATCATTTCGATTAAATTCTGTCTCTACGCTCTGTTGCTTCATTGATACGGCGGGCTGCACGATCCTTCACTTCGCCGTACTCTTCTTGTATTTTACCTTTGGTTTTATCAACATTACCTTCTAGACGCGTACTTTCATCATCTGTCATTTCGCCCCACTGCTTTTTTGCTTCTCCCTTAACCTGATTCCATTTTCCCTTAAGTTTGTCGTCATTCATAGCTGTATCGCTCCTTTATTGAAGTTCGTATGGATGATTCTTCAGGTACCTGATGGAGATATATTACCTCTTACATAGTGGGTTGAAACGAACGATTCCTAGCACAAGGATGTTCACATCCCTCCTGCTGACATGCCATCATCTGCTCGAGACTGCATTCAAGGTGACTAACGGAACGCTTGGCGAAAACGATCGGTACATTCCGCTTTTTAGCATCAGCTTTTACTCGTTTGGCTAAGTTATGGTTTATGTAATCCGTAAATACAATGACACCCCTGACCAGCTGCGGCAGTGTATAGTTCTGGTCCTTCTTCTTTCTTCCTGAAACATGAATAAGCTTTCCTTCTAGCTTCTCTTCCAACAAAGCATTGATGTTCCCCAATCGGTCTGCTCCGATCACTACGTAGGCCATAGCATGTCCCTCCTTGTCTACAGTTTCCCTATAATTTGTTGCTCTTATCATACCCTATATGATAAAGATTATCAATATCATTTACCGCTTTTTCTTATAATTCCCCACAATCTTCATAATTAATTAAAAAAGCGGACGCATCCCTCGCTGCCCGCCTTTTGACTCTACTATTATAAATTCTCTTTAAAAAATCTTACGCTACTATCCAGCGCTTCGAGAAACTCCTTCGTGTCTTCTTTGTGCGGATGTACCATATTAAACGTATGTCCTGCATCTTCCACCCAATATAGTTCAGCCCGCCTCGCATGTTCCTTTAAGCTCTCTGCACCCTTGACTAACCGTGCAAAGTCTTCTCTTCCCTGTACGATCAATAGCGGTATCGTAAGCTCTGCTACACAATTCAGCAGGTCGTATTGGCGTGCATTCACATCCATATCATCAAACACGACTTTTTCAATCGGCATCTTCTGTCCGGTTCTTCCGTTTACCACATATCCGGCGCCCTCTTCCTCTGCTTGCTTGCGCACATCAGCACCGAAAATATCCACATGTGCAATACCATTCCATGTTACAATTGCCCGCACATTTTCAGGGTAGGAGGAAGCATACAGAATCGCATCTCCACCGCCCTTGCTATGACCTATAATGCCGATACGCTCCGCATCCATCCGGTCATACAGCGGCAGTTGACCATGCTTAATCTGCTGAATAATGAAATCAATATCTCCTAGTTCCTGCTGGTACGTATTACGTCCGAACTTCTCAAGCTCAGTAAAGTTTTCTACATCCTCTCCTATACCGTTACCTGAGAAGTTAAATGTAATTGCCGCGTAGCCTTTTTCGGCAAAATACTCACCCATACGGGGGAACATTCCCCAGTCTTTGAATCCTTTAAAACCATGACATATTAGTACGATGGGCTTTCGGCTATAATCCTGTGCATCATCCTTGATAAAAATATCGCCGCGAATCATCAAGCCTTCTTCTCTTGTCAGTGCAAACGATTGTTTCAAGAAAATCCCCTCGCATCCGTTGGTAGTTTAAGCGAAATGATCCGGAGCAATTTCAGGGTCATTATAAGAAGGAGGCGTACTTATTTTATGAATATCAAGCACATGCCGATTGTAAACAATGAGCTGCCGTCCTTCTTCGTATGTTTCAAATACGAATGCCCGGTTTTTTAACGTATATAGAATGCAGCCTGCTGCGCATACTACTTCTCCGTCCAGGTCGCTGTATGTTAATTGTACCATTTTTCCGATATATTCATCATATTGCATCATTGTTAAGACCCCTTTCACGCTGATAAATAGATAGCTATGCGAAATTTTATTTATTATCACACATTTTTTCTGTTCATGTTTCCTTTTCGACAAAGGTTCTAGCAAAGTCACATGAGTCGACAAAGCTTCCCTCCTAAGACTAACGTCCAGCCAAAAGGGAGATAGAACGGAAAAATGCCGAAAGTTACGTTTATGATGATTAATTTATGGGAAAAAAGCATATAACTGAAAAGAGTATAGTACACTGCTTTTCATTTGACCTTTATTGACCTTTGGTGTACTATAAAGATACATATACGAGAGGAGGAAATATTAGTGAACTTAATTCCTACAGTTATCGAACAAACGAATCGCGGTGAAAGAGCATACGATATCTATTCTCGTCTGTTAAAGGATCGGATTATTTTTCTCGGTACGGGAATCAATGATCAAGTAGCGAACAGCGTGGTAGCGCAACTTCTGTTCTTGGCTGCCGAAGATCCGGATAAAGATATTAGCGTCTACATCAATAGCCCAGGTGGTTCCATTACCGCAGGCATGGCAATCTATGATACCATGCAATTCATTAAGCCGGACGTATCAACCATTTGTGTAGGTATGGCCGCTTCAATGGGCGCCTTCCTCCTAACGGCCGGCGCGCCCGGAAAACGTTATGCGCTTCCGAACAGTGAAGTTATGATTCACCAACCACTTGGTGGAGCGCAGGGGCAAGCGTCCGATATTCAGATCGCTGCTACCCGTATTCTTAAGATGCGCGACTCATTGAACCGCATCATCGCCGATCGTTCTGGCCAGCCGCTTGAGCGTGTTGAGAAGGATACGGATCGTGACTATTTCATGAGCGCAGCAGAGGCGAAAGAATATGGCCTGATTGACCGCGTTATTGAAAGCCTCGGCAAAAAAGATCCTGATATACTGTAATCAAAATGACAAACACAGAAGCCCTGCTCACCATCATGGTAAGCAGGGCTTCTCTTTGTTGTTACAAACTATTCTTCACGTTGTACCATTTGTGCAAGGCTTTGTACTGCTTCCTCTGCGTCGGAACCTTCGGCGCTGATCGTAATCTCAACACCGCTTCCGACAGCAAGGCTCATCACTCCCATGATGCTTTTCGCGTTTACCTTTTTATCGTCTCTTGCGATAAACACGTCCGCCGCATAACGATTGGCTTCTTGGACGAAAAAAGCAGCCGGCCGCGCCTGCAGCCCGGTTCTTAATTTAACAACAACGCTTTCCTGCGCGTGCATAGTATGCTTCCCCACCCTCTACAACTGAATTTGTTCCATTATAACATGATTATAGGGTTTAAACTTATGATTTTGCTTCATTTTCTCGTAATTTCGCCGCGATTTCATTAATTTTTCGTAAACGATGATTAATACCAGATTTGCTTACCTTTCCACTTGGTACCATCTCTCCTAGTTCACTTAGGTTCATATCCCGATACTGCAGCCTCAACTCGGCTACTTCCCGTAGACGGTCCGGCAGATTCGCAAGCCCTAACTGCCTATCGATGAGCATAATATTCTCAATCTGCTGCATCGCTGCGGCCACCGTCTTATTCAAGTTGGCCATATCGCAATTATTCAGCCGGTTCGCGGAGTTTTTCATTTCTTTAACAATCCGGACATCTTCAAAGAAGAATAGCGCCTGATGCGCACCGATGATCCGCAGGAACTCGGCAATCTTCTCACCTTCTTTAATATACATAATATGCCCTTTTTTTCGCTCAATACGCCGGGAGTTTAATCCAAAATAATTGGCCAACTCGACCAAATCTTCACAATGCTCCTGATGAGAGGAGAAGACCTCTAAGTGATAACTGGAGGCTTCCGGATGGTTCACCGAGCCGCCAGCAAGAAAAGCACCGCGTAAATAGGAGCGCTTGCAGCAATCATCAGCAATGATATCAGCCGAAATACCGTAATGAAATGACCCCTCCCGCATAATACCCAGCTCTTCTAAAATCTCCATCGCTTTCTGCGGAATACGGACAATATATACGTTATTTTTTTTCAGTCTCATCTTTTTACGGACAAGAAGCTCTGCATGTATCTGAAAAATTCGTTTCACAAGCGAATAAATGCGGCGTGCAATCGCCGCATTTTCCGTCGAAATATCCAATACGAAGCGCTTGCCGCCGAACTGCAGCGAGCCGTTCATGCGAATCAACGCTGTAAGCTCGGCTTTACTGCAGCAATCAGGCGCTTCTAGTTGAGTCAGCTCTTTCTTTGTTTGCGCAGCAAAAGACATGCCGCTACCACCTCATTCTTTCGCACCGATTAGACCCATGATAATATCGCTTAGCTTGGCAGCATCGTGGCGTAAGAACTGATCGTATACCAGCAAATTCTCGGCAATAATCTTATACCCTTTTGCCGTTAATCGTTCTGGTGAATAGGTGACTGGCTCCGATCCTTTCTCCGCATACAATGCCTTTACCTCATCGCTAATCTCACCATTGTTTACAATAATATATTCAAACAACGAATTGCCTACATGGTCATGAATCGCTTGAATATGATCCCATGCCGCATAGCCATCCGTCTCGCCCGGCTGTGTCATTACATTACAGATATATGCCTTTACTGCCTTGCTCTCCCGGATTGCTTCTACGATCCCAGGGACAAGCAGATTGGGCAGTACACTCGTATATAAGCTGCCCGGTCCAATGAGAATGACATCTGCATCTGCCAGTGCTTGAACGGCTTCAGCAAGCGGCTCTACACCTTCATCAATAAATACGCGCTTAATACGCTTACCGGCTTTTGGAATAATGGACTCTCCAGATACGATCATTCCATCCTGCATTTCCGCATGCAGGACAATGGAGTGGTTCGCTGCCGGAAGTACACGGCCGCGAACTGCAAGAACCTGACTTAGTTGTTCAATGGCTGCCACGAAGTCACCCTCACTGATCTCTGTGAGCGCAGCAATCAATAGATTGCCGATCGAATGGCCGGCAAGTCCGTTCCCCCCAATAAACCGGTGCTGAAGCAGGCTCTCTAAAAGCGGCTCCGTATCTGCAAGCGCAATCAACACATTCCGGACATCACCCGGTGGCGGCATCCTAAGTTCAGAACGCAGCCTTCCCGAGCTTCCGCCATCATCTGCTACCGTTACAATGGCTGTAATGTCAATCGGCTGTTTTTTTAAACCGCGTAGCAGAACAGATAACCCTGTCCCTCCCCCAATTACCACCACATGGGGTTTCTCTATTTTTCTTTTCATCTTACACCTCTATGAGCGACCTCTCTCAATATCCCGATGTGTTACACGAACATTGTATTGATCCTGGTAACGCTGACCTAAATACTCGGCAATAGCCACAGAACGATGCTTGCCTCCCGTACAACCAATGCCGATAACAAGCTGGGTTTTGCCCTCCTGCTGGTAATGCGGCAAGGTGAAATCAATAAAGTCCGCAAGCTTACCAAGGAATTCCTGCGAAACATCCCATTTAAATACATAATCGGAAACTTCACTATCTATTCCCGTTTTAGGTCGTAACGTTTCCACATAGTGCGGGTTAGGCAAAAAGCGAACATCGAAAACAAGATCCGCATCGATTGGAATACCAAATTTAAAACCAAATGATTGGACAATGACCGTTAAGTTCTGCCCCATCTGGCTAAAAACCTGGCTGATTTTTTCTTTCAATAAAACAGGCTTCAAATGCGTCGTATCAATCACTAAATTAGCAAGCCCTTTAAGCTCTTCAAGCAGTCGGCGCTCTGCCCGAATTCCATCAAGCGGAAGACCATCCGGTGCCAGTGGATGATTGCGGCGCGTTTCTTTATAGCGCTGTACTAAAGTCTGATCACTCGCATCAAGGAAAATAATCTGATACGTAATATTCTCCATCTCATGGACGCGTTCTAATGATTCAGCGAGCGAATCAAAAAACTCTCGGCCTCGCAGATCGATAACGAGCGCTACTTTATGAATACGTCCGCCGGATTGATCAATCAATTCCGCAAACTTCGGAATGAGAACCGGCGGCAGGTTATCTACACAAAAAAAGCCTAAATCCTCAAGCTTTTGGATGGCAACCGTCTTTCCTGCCCCGGACATGCCGGTAATAATCAGCAAGTTAATCTCATTCAGTTGTTTTTCCATTATTCTATTCACTTCCTACCCAAAAAGATATCCTTTACCGCAAACTGACTCTTTTCTTTATTAAAGCACATCCCTTCCCGCAATACAAAAAAGAAACGGCCTACGCACAAAAAAAAGAACGCAGACAGGTCCTGTCTGCGCCAATGTTTACTATTATAAAAGGGGTCAATTAATTACCTTTACTATACAGCTTCTACATTTCAACAATGTTACAGCGCTGTTAAAAGTTTATGACCTTTTACTGAGTAACCTTGGAACTTTCCTCCTGAATTTTTTCATTCAGTTCTTCTACATAATGCTGAGCAGACAGGGCTGCATCCGCACCGTCTCCTGTCGCCGTTACCACCTGACGGAGTGTTTTTTCCCGTACATCGCCGGCGGCAAAAATTCCGGCTACTCTTGTCGCCATACGCTCATCTGTTTCAATGTAGCCCGCTTGATTTGTAATGCCAAGATTTTTCACAGCATCTGTTAGCGGGTCCATCCCTACATAAATGAACGCGCCATCGGTCTTGAATTCTGATTCCTCTCCGGTTTTTCTGTTGCGGAGCAGTACAGATTTTACGACGCCATCCCCACGAATTTCTTTTACTTCCGTATCCCAAATAAACTCAATCTTTTCATTGTCAAATGCTCGCTTTTGCAGGATCTTCTGTGCACGAAGCTCATCGCGACGGTGGATTATCGTTACTTTTGTAGCAAAGCGTGTCAGAAATACGCCTTCTTCTACTGCAGAATCTCCTCCGCCTACGACAATAAGCTCTTTGCCGCGGAAAAATGCACCGTCACATACTGCGCAATAAGATACGCCGCGTCCGGAGAATTCCTTCTCACCCGGTACACCCAATTCACGATGTTCAGCGCCTGTCGTAATAATGACAGATTTCGCTTTGAATTCTTTGTCGCCTACTTTTACAGTTTTGTACGGATGACCGTCAACGATCTCTTTAATATCGCCATATTGGTATTGAGCACCGAATTTTTTAGCGTGCTCAAACATCTTCGTAGAAAGATCAGGACCAAGAATCGTCTCAAATCCAGGATAGTTCTCAATCTCTTCAGTATTCGCCATCTGTCCGCCTGGGATTCCGCGCTCAATCATTAGCGTACTCATATTGGCACGGGATGTATAGACAGCCGCCGTCATTCCAGCCGGACCGGCACCGGCAATGATTACGTCATAAATTTTTTCTTCGCTCATACTACTACCTCCTATGTCATACATATCTTTACCTCAAAAATGAGGGCTATACGCGAGGAATTTCCTTCATCGAATAATTTCGATTTAATGTCTTTATCATAAATCTAAATCGAAAAATTGTCTACCTTAACTATACACAAATATACCCCGGTATGTACCGGGGCTTTTTATTTTATTTATTTTTGTGAGCTTTACGAAAGAGAAGGCGGGCATACAGCAGCCAGCAGCTTATAATTACGCGACAGGGAAGCGATCGATACACCGTAGCGTGCCGCTACTTCTTCCTGCGTAACAGCATAATTGTGTCGTCTAGCAACCATATACTCTAGCGAAGCTGCCCATGCTTCCTGCTTGCGAATCATCGGAACGTTCGGATACACTTTTCCCAGATAATCCACCCAGAGTGCCTGTGCCTCCTGCTGTTCGATTACGTCATATCGCTCCTGCATATGGTTATTCAAGCATTCAGCCACCTGCTGCCATTTCTCCTGCCACACCGGCAGACTCGGATGCAGTTGAAAAGCAATCTTTCTGCGCCGCTCTTCAATAATCGCTTCATATGGTTCAGCAGCTCCCATCTTACGTAAAACAAAGATGGCAACCTTCTTTAAATAATCATCTTCTGCGGAGTTTAGAAGGAAGGAGCGCAATGCATCTTCTACTTCTTTATCCGCAATATGCTCAAACGCCTGAATTACTTGCAATTTGCTTTCCTTGTCTCCAAAACGAAGCGCCCACAATAGAGAAGAGCGAAGAAGCGGATTATTCTTCATCGCTTGATTGATTTCCATAGACGGATCTTCCATGAATTCAAATGAAAAACTATCTAATTGCGGAACTTGATAGTGATAAGAAGCTTTGGCAATCGCCTGCTCTCCTTCTCTATGCTGCTGAATTTGTTGCAGGTAATACGATGCTACATGCTCAGAAGGATCAAGTCGACTGACTTTATGCCATAGCGATTCGGCGGCTTCCCACCGCTGCGTGTTATATGCAGCTACCGCAGCATAATGCAGAATATATACATCACTTTGTCCGGCATGAAAGATCATTTTACGGAACAGAAAATATGCTGCTTCGTCTTCACCTAGAATCCCCAAGGTTGTAGCTAGCTTATATGCAAGATCGAAATGATACGGAATAATTTTCTTTAATACATGCAGCAGTTCATTCAACTCATCCTGCTGTTCTAAGTGAGAATAGAATACTGCAAGATTACATAAGCCATGAATATTAGTTGGATCTTCTTCTAATACGTGCTGTACTGTGTCCATGGCCTTCTCAAAACGTCCCATATAATAATAACAAAGCGCAAGATTATTACGGGCAGCAATAAAGTCAGGGCTCTCCTTCACTAATTTTTGCAGGAGGCGTGATGCCTCATTGAACTTGCCCTCTTCTAACATCCGGCGTGCGCGGTCATGCTGCAGGATCGTCTCTAGCTCCTCTTCATCCTCCGGAAGGCGAGGAATATCCTGAAGGTGAATTTCAATATAATCAAGCAAATCTTCTGCTTCTTCTGCGTAGATAGAGTCAGGCGCATTACGCAAATAACGTAGAATATGCTGCTCAGCTAATTCAAACTCCATCATGCTTGCATAATTACTGGCAAGATAAAAATGACATTCATCCAATGAAGGGTCGACCTCTTCAAGAACATGCCAGAGAAATCGATTTGATTCTTCATATTTGCCGAGTTCAGCCAGGACGCCGGCTACACTGCAATGATAATCCGGGTTATTTGGCTCAAGTTCAACCGCCTTACGCAAATAACGCAGCGCTTTTTGGAAATTGAGCTTATCGAGATAGCGCATGGCACGCTCGTAATAGAAGTCCGCATCCATCTGGATGGGAACAATTTTGCTCTTTTTTTTCGGCGCATATTGCTGCTTGGCCATATGTCCCTCCAATTTTTCCTTATTATTTAAGTATAGCATACTCAAGAGTGGGTTCTCTATAGAACAAGCACTGTAGGTCAACAACCAAAACATCTCTCATTATCTGTATGCAAAAAAACCGTTCCCTTGTTATGAAACGGCTTCATCTATCTTTTATATATAAGCAAAATATATAATGGTGAGCCATACTGGACTCGCGATGCACAGGATGTGCAAGCTTCCGTGTTG